>PHEM01000234.1 GCA_002842935.1 Alphaproteobacteria bacterium HGW-Alphaproteobacteria-13
TTCGCTCGACACGAACGGGATTGAGATGACACAAGACCATCACCCCGGATAGCCTATCGCCATCACTTCCCACTCCTTCGGCCCGGCCGGAAGCTGCACGGTGCGAAGATCCCCCACCGCCGCGCCGCGCAGTGCGCGGGCGAGGGGGCTGTTCCAGCCGATGCGGCCCGCGCCTGCGTCGGCCTCGTCGTCGCCGACCAGCGTTACGGTGCGGCGTGCGTCGTCCTCGTCGGCGAGTTCGACGGTGGCGCCGAACCAGATGCGGTTCCGGTCGGGCTGCGCCGCCGGATCGACGACGCGCGCCGCCTTCATCCGCCGCGCGAGGAAGGCCAGCCGCCGGTCGATTTCGCGCAGCCGCTTGCGGCCATAGATATAGTCGCCATTTTCGCTGCGGTCGCCGTTTCCGGCGGCCCAGCTGATCACCTCGACCAGCTTCGGCCGCTCGCCGCCCAGCAGCGCGTCATATTCGGTGCGCAGCGCCGCGAAGCCCGCCGGGCTGATGATGTTGGTCTTGTCGGCCATCCCGCCTCAAATCCTGCCAATCGTCATCCCGGCGAAGGCCGGGATCTCGCCGGTGCAATCGAACGCGAGGGCGAGATCCCGGCCTTCGCCGGGATGACGCGTGCGAATGGAGTTCTTACCCCGGCGTGCGCTTGCCGAGATAAAAGCTCAGCGGCGCATCGGGCAGCTTGCCGCCGCCGTCGCGCAGCGTGTCATAGACGACGGCATTCTCCAGCACGCGCTGGACATAGTTGCGCGTCTCGAAAATCGGGATCGCCTCGATCCAGTCGAGTATCTCGATCCCGCCGCCGCGCGGGTCGCCATTGGCGCGCAGCCACTTGTTCACATTGCCCGGCCCGGCGTTATAGGCCGCGACTGCCAGCGGATAGCTGCCGCCGAAATAGCGCAGCATCTGCTGGAAATAGGTCGAACCCAGCGTCATGTTGTAATTGGTGTCGGTGGTCAGCGATCCGGCGTCATAGCCGAGTCCCAGCTTGCCCGCGACTTCGCGCGCCGTGCCGGGCATCAGCTGCATCATCCCGCGCGCGCCCGCGTGGCTGACGGCGGCGCGGTCGAACTGGCTTTCCTGCCGCGTGATCGCGTGGATGAAGGTCCAGTTGCTTTCATGGCCCACGGGCACGCGCACGGTCGGAAAGCCGGACACTTCGACCGCGTCGAGGCTGTTCGCCTGCGCGCTGCGACCGATCATCACGCCCAGGTCCGGGCGGCCGATCGCCTGCGCAAGCTGGCCCGCGAGCACATGATCGGCAGGCGATGTCGCCTTTTGCGAAAGCGCGCGCAGGAACAGCGTCTGTTCGCGCCACGCCCCGATCTCCCCCAGTGCGCGCGCGGCGCGGACGAGGCGGTCGTCGGCGAACGCCTGCTTTTCGGACGCGCTGACTTGAATTGTCGGTACGGGGGCGGGCTTCGGCTGCGGCTTGTTCAGCCGTTCGAGCGCGAGCTGGCCATAGAATTGGTCGTAATGCTGCGCGGCGTCGGCGAAATGCGCCTCCGCCGACGCGCGCTCGCCCGCCGCCAGCGCGGCGCGCCCCGCCCAGTAAAAGCCCTTGGTCCGCGTCTGCGCCGAGCGCGCGGCCTCACCATAGGCGCGGTAGAGCCGCGCCGCTTCGGCCGGGCGGCCCAGGCTCTTGAACGCAAGCTGCCCCGCCAGCCAGGCGAGCGACGTATAATCGTCGCGCACGCTGAGCGGGGTTTCGCGGACCACCGTGCCCGGCGGCAAGGCGTCGTCGAGCTGGCGCGCGATATTATAGGCCGTCAGCTTGTCGCCCGCCGCATCGGCCTGACGCGCGTTGGTGAGCAAGGTCTTCAGCCATTCCGACGCATCGGTCGGCGCGCTGGCCAGGACGCGCGGCGCGGCGAGCAGCGCGCGCGCTTCGCCGACGCGGCCCGCCTTGCGCAGCCATGTCGCCTTGTCGGTGATATAGCCGGGATCGGTGCGCACCAGACCCGGATTGGTGCTTTCCACTGCCGCCGCCTGCATCGCCGCATCGACGGCGCCGCTCCGCATCGCGAGGCGCGCCGAAAAGACCGCGCGCTTTTCGGGCGACGTGAGCATCAGCTGGCGGCTTGCCGCCGCCGTCGCGTTCGACCACAGCAGCCGGTCCATCCGCGCGTCATGGTCAGCCAGGCTGATCGCGCCGGGGAAGAGAGTGAGGACGCGATTCGTCTCCGCCTCGTCCAGCGTGCCGCCGGTCCAGGCGCGGCGGACGGCGGCGTAGGCGTCATCGCGCCGTCCGCTGGCGTTGAGCGCGAGCGCGAGGCGAAGCTGGCCGCTCGCGGTGCGCGGCGGATAGGCCTGGAAATAGGCGAGCGTGCGCGCGGGATCATAGCTGTCGATCGCGATCGCCTTTTCGGCGCGCACCCGCATCTTGTCGGCGTCGGGCCAGCCGGGGTTGGCGATCAGGAAACGCGAAAGCTGGTCGAACGAAGCCGACTGGTTCTGCGTCAGGCGGCGCCACTCCATCACCGCGTCGCCGACCGGATTGGTCGCGGGCGGTGGGCCGGACGTGGCGGCAAGGCCCATCTGGGCGCGATACCAGGCCATTTGCTCGGGCGTCAGCTCTCCCGCCGACGCGGCGGAAGGCACCAGCAGCGCGGCGGCGAGGGCCAGGCGAGAGAGGGAGCGGGACAGGGAAGACAGCGAAATCATGGCGGCCATATTAGTGGCAAACTCCTTGCAGCGCGCTGAATAGGCGTCCATTAGGCGGCGCGCCGAACGTTCCTATCGGTTCCGGCGCGTTTTTGTAAAGGAGCAGGGCATGTTTTCGGGTTCGATTCCCGCCTTGGTGACGCCATTTCGCGATGGGGCGTTCGACGCCAAAAGCTTCGCGCGGCTCGTCGACTGGCAGGTCGAATCGGGCACGAGCGCGCTGGTTCCCTGCGGCACCACGGGCGAAAGCGCGACGCTGAGCTTCGACGAGCATTATCAGGTCATCGACGCCTGCATCGGGGCGGCGGCGGGCCGCGTTCCCGTGATCGCCGGCTGCGGATCGAACGACACGGCGACGGCGATCCGCCACATGCGCCACGCGGCGGCGGCGGGCGCCGACGCGGCGCTGGTCGTCGCGCCCTATTACAACCGGCCCAGCCAGGACGGCATCGTCGCGCATTTCCAGGCGCTGGCCGACGCGAGCGACTTGCCGATCGTCGTCTATAATGTGCCGGGGCGCACGGTGACCGACATCAGCGCCGAGACGATGTGCAGGCTCGCCGAGATTTCCAGCATCGTCGCGATCAAGGACGCGAGCGGCGACCTTGCCCGCGTGACGGCGCACCGGCTGGGGGCGGGGGCGGATTTCTGCCAATTGAGCGGCAATGATGATCTGTGGCTGCCGCACGCGGTGATGGGCGGCGTCGGCTGTATCTCCGTCACCGCCAATGTCGCGCCGCGCCTGTGCGCCGATTTCGCCGCCGCCTGCGCGGGCGGGGACTGGACGGGCGCGCTGGCGCTGCACGACCGGTTGTTCGACCTGCACAAGGCGATGTTCACCGATGCCTCTCCGGCGCCCGCAAAATATGCCCTGTCGCGCGTCCACGACTGGTTTTCGCCCGAAATGCGCCTACCTATCATCCCCGCGTCCGACGCATCGCGGCGCGCCGTCGATGCCGCGCTGGTCGCGGCGGGTGTTGCATAAGTTGAAGGTTCGATGATCGGACGTCCCAATCTTCCCGTATCCCCGAGCGAAGACGAGGGGCTTGTTCGAGCGGAGCGAGAACCTCGGGCGTCGCTGTCTCGACTTCGCTTGACATGGCCCCTCGACTTCGCTCGGGGATACGGATCAAACGATATGAGTTTTCAGGTTTCGCAATAATGTCCCGTCCCCAGTCCGCAGCCGAGTTCGACAAGAAGAAGGTCGTCGCCGAAAACCGGCGCGCGCGCTTCGACTATGCCATCGAACAGGTGTTCGAGGCGGGGATCGCGCTGCAAGGGACCGAAGTGAAGTCGCTGCGCTTCGGCGAAGGGACGATCGCGGAAAGCTATGCCGAGGTGGCGGGCGGCGAAGTGTGGCTGATCAACGCCAACATCCCGGAATTCAGCCACGGCAACCGCTTCAACCACGAACCGCGCCGCCCGCGCAAATTGCTGCTGAAAGGGCGCGAGATCAACAAGCTGCACGCGGGTGTGATGCGGCAGGGCATGACGATCGTCCCGCTGTCGGTCTATTTCAACAGCCGGGGCCGGGCGAAGGTCGAACTGGCGCTCGCCAAGGGCAAGAAGGCGCACGACAAGCGCGAGTCGATCAAGGAGCGCGACTGGAAGCGCGACAAGGCGCGCCTGATGAAGGAGCGCGGATGAGCGGGAGGAAGCCCAAAGGCTCCACGCGCGACAAGGCGGCGTTGATGAACTGGATTCGCCGCCACTCGCCGACGCGCGAGGAATTGCTGGCGAACCGTTTCGTGCGGCCGTTCGCCCACCGCGTCGCGCACAGCCATTTGTGGCGCTTCACGCGCACGTCGGTGCCGCGCGGGACCGCGCTGGGGCTGTTCGTCGGTCTCTTCTTCCTGATCCCCGGCGTGCAGATCTTGGGCGTCGCCTTGCTCGCGCTGCCGTTTCGCGCCAATATCCCGATCGGCGCGGCGATGACCTTCCTGTCCAATCCGCTGACCACGCCCTTCATCCTCGCGGCGTCGGTGTGGGTCGGCAGCACGCTGTTCGGCCTGCATACCAATGTTTCGAACCTTTATATCCTCTATGACGAGGGGGCTTCGCTGATCGAATGGTGGCACTGGTTCACGGCCAATGCCGGAACCGCGCTGCTGGGCGGGCTGGCCGGGCTGTTCGTCATATCCCTCGTTTCGGCGATCGTCGGCTATGTGCTGGCCATGCTGTTCTGGGACAATTGGATTCGCCTGCGCTGGCAGCGCAAGCTGCGCCGCGCGCGCGAGCAGCGGCTTCAGGATTCGGCCAGCGACCGGGCCGCCGGCTGAACCGGCCCGCGCCCGGTCCCCCTTCGCCATCGATCCGGCGGACTTGGGTCTCGCCTAAGCTTGACCCTTGGTATAATGGCGATAGCGTGACGCCGGGCCGGACGCTTTGTCCGGTGCCGAAGGACCATGTCCGCATCGCGTGATGCGCCAAACCGGGATGTATCGATTGACCGCGCAAAGCCTGCCTGCCGCTGATGGAGATTTCGGCAGGGAGGCAGGTCCGTTGCTGCCCGTCGCCATGGGCCTGTCGCGGATCGACATGGCGCTGGTCGGGGGGCTGGCGCTGGTGTCGGTCGCGCTGCTGCTCTGGGCCACGCGCGACATGGTGCTCGCGGCGGG
>PHEM01000235.1 GCA_002842935.1 Alphaproteobacteria bacterium HGW-Alphaproteobacteria-13
GTTCGCGTTGCTCGGACCGTTTGAGAAGTTCGTCGCTGCGCGCGGGCCGGGCCTGCGCGTCAGGCGTCGTCAGCTCCTGTGTGGTCGGCGCGCGCGTGGCGCCGAGGGGGATGACCGGGGCGGGCTGACCCGCCGGCGGCTTCAGATCGGCCTTGGCGCCGCACGCGCCCAGCGCCGCCAGCAAAGCGGCGGCGGTCGCGGCGATGATCGGGCGGCGATGAACCATCATCCTAGTCCTTCGATGCGGCACGGGCCGCGGTGATCGCCTGTCTTACGCGCTCGGGCGCCGTGCCGCCATAGCTGTCGCGGCTGGCGACCGACGCCTCGACGGTCAGCGCGGCGAGCGCCTGCGGCGTGACGGCGGCGTGGATGGCAGCGGCGTCGGCGGCGGGCAGCGCCGACAGCTCGACGCCCAGCTCCTCCGCGCGCTTGACGCAGGCGCCGACGATATGATGCGCCTCGCGGAACGGCACCCCCGCCTCGCGCACCAGCCAGTCGGCAAGGTCCGTCGCCGTCGAATAGCCCGAGGCGGCAAGCGCGCGCATCCTTTCGGTACGGAACGTCAGCGTCTCGACCATCCCCGTCAGCGCGGCGAGCGACAGGGCCAACGCGTCGAAGGCGCCGAACACCGTCTCCTTGTCGTCCTGCAAATCCTTCGAATAAGTGAGCGGCAGCCCCTTGACGATTACGGCCAGCCGCTGGAACGCGCCCAGCAACAGGCCCGCGCGCCCGCGCACCAGTTCGGCGGCGTCGGGGTTACGCTTTTGCGGCATGATCGAGCTGCCCGTCGACCAGGCGTCGGGCAGGCTGATGAAGCCGAACGGCTGGCTCGCCCAGATGACGATTTCCTCGGCCAGCCGCGACAGGTGCAGCGCGGCGATCGAGGCGGCGGCGCAAAATTCCAGCGCGAAGTCGCGGTCGGACACGGCGTCGATGCTGTTCGCCATCGGCCGGTCGAAGCCCAGCGCGGCGGCGGTCGCGTGACGATCGACCGGAAAGCCCGTGCCCGCGAGCGCGGCGGCCCCCAGCGGCGATTCGTTCAGCCGCGCGCGCGCGTCGCGAAATCGACCGCGATCGCGCGCCAGCATCTCGACATAGGCGAGCAGATGATGGCCCAGCGTCACCGGCTGCGCGACCTGAAGGTGCGTGAAGCCCGGCATGATGCTGTCGGCATGTTCCTCCGCGCGGGCGAGTAGCGCGCCCTGCATCGCCGCCAGCCCGGCGTCGATGCGATCGCAGGCCGTGCGCACCCACAGGCGGAAATCGGTCGCGACCTGGTCGTTGCGCGAGCGCGCGGTGTGGAGCCGCCCTGCGGCTTCCCCGACGATCTCCCTCAGCCGCGATTCGACGGTCATGTGGATGTCTTCGAGGGCGAGGTCGACGGGCACGCCGTCCGCCGCATATTCCCCGGCGATCTGGGCGAGGCCCCGGTCGATCGCCGCGGCGGCGTCCGCGCCGATGATGCCTCGCGCGCCCAGCATCGCGGCATGGGCGCGGCTGGCGGCGATATCCTCTTCCCACAGCCGTTTGTCGACGGGGATGGAGGCATTTATCTCTTGCATGATCGCGGCGGGTCCGCCACCGAAGCGGCCGCCCCACATGCTGTTGCTATTCGGAGTGTCCGTCATTCGCCGCGTCCCGAAATTGTCCATCGCGATCCTTGCCGTGCTGGTGGCCGGATCGATCGCGGGCTGCGATAGGGAAAAGCAGGCCGGGGAGCAAGCGCCCGCCGGTCCGGGCGCGGCAAAGGGCAATGCGGCTTCGCACTTCGTGCACCAGCTCGACCGCAGCCACAAGGGCGAGGCGGCGCCGGGCGCGGCCTTTCGCGGGCCGGACGACGCCGACGTGACGCTCGCGGCGTTTCGCGGACGTCCGCTGCTCGTCAACCTGTGGGCGACATGGTGCGCGCCCTGCGTCGCCGAAATGCCGACGCTCGACGCGCTGGCGGCGCAAAGCGCGGGGCGGATGGCGGTCGTCGCGGTCGCCCAGGACCTGCAAGGCGCGGCGGTCGTCGATCCCTGGTTCCAGCAGGCGGGGCTGAAGGCACTGCAACCCTATCTCGATCCCAAAAACGCCCTGCTCGACGCCTATGGCAACGCCGGGCTGCCGACCAGCATCTATTACGGCGCCGACGGGCGCGAAATCTGGCGCCTGATGGGCGCGATCAACTGGCAAGGCGAGGAAGCGAAGGCGCTGCTCGCCGAAGCGAAATAGCACAAGGGGGACCACATGCACGATTATTCAGCCATCCGCGAAGAAGTTGCCAAGCTGTGCGCCCAGTATCCGGGCGCCTATTGGCAGGCGAAGGACAAGGCGCGCGAATATCCGTCGGAATTCGTCGCGGCGCTGGGCGAGGCGGGCTATCTTGCCGCGCTGATCCCCGAAAATTACGGCGGCGCGGGCCTGCCGCTGTCGGCGGCCGCCGCGATCCTCGAGGAAATCCAGCGGCAGGGCTGCAACGGCGGCGCCGTCCACGCGCAAATGTATGTGATGGGCACGGTGCTGCGCCACGGGTCCGAAGAGCAGAAGGCGCGCTACCTGCCCAAGGTGGCGACGGGCGAGCTGCGCCTTCAGGCGTTCGGCGTCACGGAGCCGACCAGCGGCACCGACACGCTGTCGCTCAAGACCGTCGCGCGGCGGGACGGCGACGATTATGTCGTGAACGGGCAGAAGATCTGGACCAGCCGCGCCGAGCACAGCGACCTGATGATCCTGCTCGCCCGCACCACCCCGCGCGAGGAAGCGGCGAGCCGCACCGAGGGGCTGTCGGTGTTCCTCGTCGACATGAAGGAAGCGCTCGCCGCGGGTTCGCTGACGATCCGGCCGATCGACACGATGATGAATCATGCGACGACGGAAGTCTTCTTCGACAATATGCGCGTCCCCGCCGCCAATCTGGTCGGCGAGGAAGGCAAGGGCTTCCGCTACATCCTGTCCGGCATGAATGCCGAGCGGCTGCTGATCGGGTCCGAATGCATCGGCGACGCAAAATGGTTCATCGACAAGGCGTCGGCCTATGCCAAGGAACGCACGCTGTTCGGCCGCCCGATCGGCCAGAACCAGGGCGTGCAATTCCCGATCGCGCGCGCCTATGCCCAGATGCGCGCCGCCGAGCTGCTCGTCCATGACGGCATCGCCAAATATGAGGCGGGCGAAAATGTCGGGGCCGAGGCCAATATGGCCAAGATGCTCGCCGCCGAGGCCAGCTGGGCGGCGGGCGAGGCCTGCATCCAGACGCACGGCGGCTTCGGCTTCGCGGCCGAATATGACATCGAAAGGAA
Organism: Alphaproteobacteria bacterium HGW-Alphaproteobacteria-13; assembly: GCA_002842935.1. Taxonomy (GTDB): domain Bacteria; phylum Pseudomonadota; class Alphaproteobacteria; order Sphingomonadales; family Sphingomonadaceae; genus Sphingopyxis. The sequence goes on from PHEM01000235.1 coordinate 3,282, forward strand.
GTTCCGCGAAACGCGCCTCTATCAGGTCGCGCCGATCAGCACGAACATGATCCTGTCCTATGTCGCCGAGCATGTGCTGGGGATGCCGCGGAGTTACTGATCTGGTGGGTCGGCGTGCGGCAAATCCGCGCCGCCGGCGTTTACCAGTGCTTATCTTTCCGCCTTTAAGATGATGTATCGCGCGCAGTCCTGGCGCGCCCCGGCCAGTGGAGAGGCGTTCATGTCCCGCGACGTCAAAGACTATATCCCCCGCGAACCCAGGGAGGCCTGCACCATCGAAACCACGCTGGTCGATGAGAATGGCCGGGAATTGTTCGCGCGGCTCGGCAATATTTCCCAAAGCGGCTTCATGGCCGAATGCGAGGAAAAGCTGCGCATGGAAGCGCAAGTGGCGATCGAGTTGCCGGACCGGGGCCGAGTCGATGCCGAAGTCCGCTGGGTGCTCGGCTGGAAATTCGGCGCGAAGATTCTGACGGACTGACGGGGCAGGCCCCTTATTTTACAGGATTTGGAGCGCCGCACATTAAATCCGCACCGTTTGCCCTGAGCTTGTCGAAGGGCCGTTCTTTCTTTTGGGCGTCGAAAGAAAGAACGGTGCTTCGACAAGCTCAGCACGAACGGATGAGAGAATCGGGGAATGTTGTGCCTGTCACAGTAGTCAAAGCCCCCCCCCCTTCAAGAGGAGGGGCTGAAACCGCTTATTTTTCGTCTTTCAATCCCAGGCACTGCTTCCAGATGCCGCCGATCGTTCCGAACTGTTTGCGATATTCGATCCGGCTGCCTTCGCCTTCCTTATAGATGGTGAACGCCAGCGAAACGCCGCCATAGCCGTTCTTGATCAGAACGACCTTCGAACCATCGTCCCGGTCGAGAGCGCCGGTATGGTTTTTGTCCGCGAGGCAGAAAGCCACTTCATTCTGGCTCTTTTCGGAATGGAACACTTCGGTCGGTTCCTTGTCGAGAACCTTCTGCGTCGAAGCGCATCCCGCCAACGCCCCGGACAGAGCAATCAATACGGCTGCATATGCTTTATTCATTTCCAAGAAACCCCCACAAAAAACAAAACCGGGGCGTCAGCCGGCCGCACGTCCCATCGGGAACGCACGAGCCACTGAACCGGGTGTTGGAAACCTGAGACTAGTCAGGCGCGAACGCCTTTAGCCGGGTGGCCTGGACATACGCGTCCGCCACCCGGTCGATAAGCTCGACCGGCTCTAGTCTCAGGGGTTTCCACGCCCCACAACGCACCTCTGCGCTGCATTGCCGGGCTTATGAAGTTTCGGATATCAAAGCAACCGCTGAAAAGGGTCTCTATCCCGGATGCGCCTCGTCGCCCGCGCTGGTGCGGAGCAGGCCGCGAAAGGCGTCGGCCGCGGTGCGGCGGCCCTGCGTCACGTCGAACACGTCGCGCGCGATCGGCATGTCGATGCCGTGCGCCTCCGCCAGCGCGATCACGGTCGGCGCGCTTTTCACGCCTTCCGCGACCATGTTCATGCCCGCGACGATCGCGTCGATCGGACGGCCCTTGCCCAGTTCGACGCCGACATGGCGGTTGCGGCTGAGCGTGCTGGTGCAGGTCGCGATCAGGTCGCCCATGCCCGTCAGGCCCGCGAACGTCTCGGCCCGTCCGCCCATGGCGACGCCCAGCCGCGTGATTTCGGCAAGCCCGCGCGTGATCAGCGCGGCGCGGGTGTTATCGCCCGCGCCCAGCCCGTCGCCCATGCCGACCGCGATCGCGACGATATTCTTGAGCACGCCGCCCAGTTCGCAGCCGATCAGGTCGGTGTTGGTATAGACGCGGAACAGGCCGGAGTGGAACACGGGTTGCAGCGCGCGCACGACGATCTCGTCCGCCATCGACAGCACGCTGGCCGCCGCCTGCCCGCTCATGATCTCGCGCGCCAGATTGGGACCCGTGAGGACGCCGACCGGGTGGCCGGGCAGGATGTCCTCGATCAGCTCGGTCATGCGCTTGCCCGACGCCAGTT
>PHEM01000236.1 GCA_002842935.1 Alphaproteobacteria bacterium HGW-Alphaproteobacteria-13
TGTCGTCGCCGGCCTCTATTACCTCAAGGACAGCTACAAGCATATCCTCGACCACGATCTGCTCGAGGGCGTAGCGCCGCTTTCGCCCCTTGGCCTGCCGCCGGGCAGCGATCTCGTATTCGACGTCCGCGACTATGACACGAGCGTCAAGGCGGCTTTCGCCGATGTCACCGTCCGGCCGATCGGCGATCTCAGCCTGATTGCCGGCGTCCGTTATTCGGAAGAGAAGCAGACGCAGGTCCAGCGGAACATCATTTCGATCGGAAATTTGGCAACGATCGAAACCTGTCCGCTGACGACCAACGACGCGAAGTTCACCTCGACGACGCCGCGTTTTGGTGCTCGCTATGAATTCTCGCCAGCAGTCAACGCATACGCCACTTTCTCGAAGGGCTATAAGGCGGGCGGTTTCAACCTCAATGCGTGCAGCAACAAGTTCAACCCCGAAAAGCTCGACGCGTATGAGGTGGGCCTCAAGACGCGGCTTCTCGATCGCACGCTGACGCTCAACCTTTCGGCTTTTTACTATGACTACACCGATCTTCAGATCAGTCAGGTCATCGGCCTCGCCCGGTTCATCACCAATGCCGCGGCGGCGACGATCAAGGGTGCCGAGTTCGAAGCCGACTGGCAGCCCGACGACTATTGGTCGATCAACGCCAACGCGACCTACCTCGACGCAACCTACAAGCGCTTCTCGAACACCGACGGTCTGGATCCCGCTGCCGGGGTCCAGGTTCTCGACGGAAAACGGCTCAACGAAGCGCCGAAATTCTCTGGCAACCTCGGTGTCGCCTATCGCACCGATGCCAGCGATCACGGCCGCTTCGCTATCCGGACCGACGTCAGCTATCGTAGCAAATATTATCTGCGCGAGTTCAACGGCCCGCTCGATACGCAGCAGGCCTTTGCCCTCATCAATGCCGCTTTGATTTGGGACAGCCCCGACGACCGCTTCCGCGTCCGCCTGTTCGTCAATAACCTGACGAATAAGGCCTATATTGCCCGGATGGATTCGTCCGACAATTTCGGGGCGCGCTTCATCTCGTGGAATGCTCCGCGTCAATATGGTGTCGAGCTCCGCACCAACTTCTGATCCGCAAACTCAATGCCGGGGAGTGGTTGGGCTCCCCGGCATCCCATCGGACGGCCTCACGCTGATGACCGCCATCGCTTTCGACTGGGCCGATCCTTTCCGCTTTCACGCGCAGCTTTCGAGCGAAGAGCGCATGATGCGGGAAGTCGCGCAGGACTACGCCTATGACCGCTTGCTCCCCCCGTGTTGTCGATGCGTTCGCCAACGAGGCGACGGACATTGAGATTTTTCGCGAACTCGGATCGCTCGGGCTGCTGGGGCCGACGATTCCGACCGAATATGGCGGAGCCGGAGCACCCTATGTCGGCTATGGCCTGACCGCACGCGAGATCGAACGGATCGATTCCGGCTATCGATCGATGTTTTCGGTTCAGTCGAGCCCCGTGATGCACCCGATCCTTGCGTACGGCACCGAAGCGCAAAAGCGGCGCTATTTGCCGAAGCTCGCCAGCGGCGAATGGATAGGTTGCTTTGGCCTTACCGAACCCGAGGCCGGCTCGAACCCATCGCAGATGCGTACGCGGGCAGAACGGATCGACGGCGGTTACCGACTGACCGGCGGCAAGACCTGGATCAGCAACGCTCCGGTCGCGGACGTCTTGATCATCCGGGCGCGGTGCAGCGAGACGAATGCCATTCGCGGTTTCGTCGTCGATCGCGATACGCAAGGTCTCTCGACCTCGAAGATCGAGGGCAAGCTCATCCTGCAGGCACTGTCGGGTGGCGGCCTCCCCGCCGGCTTCGGACTCTATGTCGGTCAGGAAAGCGACCTGTTGCACGACGAGATCGGCTTCGCTCCGCTCACCCATAACGAGGATCGCCGCGTTGCGGGCTTGCGCATCAGCTTCTTGGGGATCGTTCTCGATATCCTCCTAGACCAAGGCGCGGCGGCGCAGATTCTCGCACGCGACGACCCGCACTATCGGCCGGTCATTCTCGACTTCGAAGGAGCGAAACGGACATCGCGGCTGATCTTCACCCGGACGGACCAGCGCCGCACGGCAAAGCGCCTCGGATTTCGAATGGACTGGGTGCCAAAGGGATCAAAGGCGGCCGAAGGTCTGAAGGAACGATGGGAGCGGAAGCAATTCGAGCGCAGGCCTCGTCCCCAACCAACCGCGCGCTAGCGTATCGCCTGAGAAAAGCAAATTCAGGTCTGAAATGCAGTGGCTCGCTAGGAATTAGCGAAGGGGCCGGCAGGCTCGAACTTCTCGAATCATTGATTTGTTAAAAGCAACTGTAGCAGACGAAGGGAATCAAACACTCGCTTCCAAGCTTGGTGTGATGAGACTGGCGTAACCGGCGACAAGAAATATCTCGAAATGGGCGCACGTCTGCTTTCAGCCGATTATCACGTGCTACGGAACGGCCGACATCGGGTGCGTTGTCGCCTAAACCTTCTTCTCGGTCGGCATAAAGACTTATTTGCGCCATTCCCGCCAACAATCAGGTCAAAGATGATGGCACGGCGCCCATGATGGCGTTCGCATCAATCGACCGGAGCCTCGCCCCAATCAAACGAACAGGCGATCCGTCTCTTCTGGCAAAGATAGGCTGTCACCGGGTTTCATCGCCTTGACGAACCCGACGAAGCTGCGACTGGCAATCGCCTGGAGCTGAGGAATATTCTTTTGCCATGGCTTTCCGTAGCCGGCGAAGACCGTCATGCCCTCGAGCGAGGCGATAACGAAAGCGGTCAGCACTTTCCGCTCCTTCCCCGGCAGGGTGGGATTGAGCTGCGCGACGACCCTGTCAAAATGGTGATGCTCGCGCGCATAAAGCTCTTCGACACGCTCCTTTACGAAGGGATCGTGATTGGCGAGTGCCCATAGCTCGGGAAATATCCGGGTCGTCTTCTTCGTCCCCACATCGTCGAGTATGAAATCAATCAGATTGACGAGCTTGCGCTCGGGATTGTCGCCAGCTTGCGCCATCGCCAGTTCCATCGCAGCTTCGTAACTACCCGCCACGGCTTCGAACAGGGCACGCACAAGCTCGTCCTTGGATTTGAAGTAGTAGCTGATATTGCCCGGACGCATACCGCATTCCTGGGCGATACGGCGCAAGGTAAGGTTTTTGTATCCGTACTCGATAAAAACCGTGAGCGCTGTCCTCAGGATGAGTTCGAACCCGTCTTGACCGCGAGCATAGCCGCCTTCGCGTGGCTCGAATTCCAGATCAGGGAAGGTAATTTTAGGCAATGAAATAACCTTTCGGGGGAATGACCGCCGCCAATATATGGCGATGATCCGAAATTTGGTCGTAGAGCACAAGTCCTGCGGCCTTCAAGGCTTCTTCAGACATGTCGCGGCTTATGTCTCCTTGACAACTCTCGCGTGTCCACGCCCATACCCGCCCTGCATCGAACGCTCAGCCTTCCGTCTGCGAACATCTTCCGGTTACTGGATCGGCCAATGGAGTTGCTGCACGACATCATCGAGCGACCGGTCGCCCTCGCCCGCGAGTTCGAGGCGCGCAAAGTTCAGCAGCGCCGCTTCGTGTGTGACCATGACATGCGCCATCTGCCGCTCATAACCCGATGTATGAGCCTCGACCTCCTTGAACTTGCCGAGATATTCTTCGGTCGTATGCGCGAGTTCCTGCATATGCTCTTTCCAGCTCTTGGCAGGATAAGCGTCGGCGAAATTCTTGATGACGGCCGAAATATCCTTTTCGGCGAGGTCGAGGCCGAGCTTGACGAGAAAAGGCCGCAGCCGCGCTTTCGTCTCGGTTTCGAGCTGAAGCAGATTTGCGAGCTTCAGCTTGCGGCCCGGGTCGGTCTCGGCCGCATAATAGGCCGCAAAAACGCCCTCGCCGAACAGCTCGCCCTGGTAAAATTCCTCGGAGATGCGCTCCAGAAGTGTCTGCCTGTTCATTATCGCTCCCCTTCCCTCAGTTCGGACCACCGGCGGTGTAGATCGCATAGAATTTCGAGAGGCCAGGGGTTGTCCAGCGGCCCTTCCAGCCCTTCGGGATGAAGGCGGTTTCGCCCGGAACAAAGCTTTGGGTGCCGCCGTCGGCGGAGGTCAGCGTCAGGCTGCCGGCGGTGAAATAGCAAAATTCGTCATAGGGATAGCTGTCGATCGGCGCATCCATCGCTTCCGATTTGTAAAAGCCCGAGGCGAAGGCCTTTTCGGTCGATTCGAGCATGTGAAGATGCGTTTGGACACCGTCGCTATGCGCGCTTTCGCGCTCGAAGATGGGACCCGCGATATCGTGGGCGGTAAGCTTCGCCGGGCCGGCGCGCCCTGCAGGTGGCCGTGCGGCCTCGGTCGCTTCGCTCATACACTCTCTCCTCTCGTCGTTGGGGACGGGGCGGACGAGCGCGCCCCAAGGCCGCCCGTCCGCCCCCGTTCAGAATTTATAGCCGATGGTCGCGCCGAAGGTCCGCGGCGGCGCGATATGGTTGTAGATCAGCCCGAACCCGCTCAAGAGGTCGATGCGCGACGTGAAATAATATTTGTTGGTGATGTTCTTCGCCCAGAGCGAGGCGGAGAAGGGCCCGTGCTCGAAGTCGAGGTGGGCGCCGAGTTGGGCATAGCCGCCCTCCTTGATCTCGGGCTTGTTGAAGACGTCGAAATATTGGCTCGACACATAGCTGATGTCGGGATGGAAGCTGAGCTTGCCGTCCCCCGCTTCGAACAAGGTCGCGTCGAAGCCGACGTTGAGGGTCAGCGACGGCGCATTCGCCAGCCGGTTTCCGGTGAGATCGAGCCCGTTGAGCACGCCGCGCTTGATGCGGCTGTTCAGCACCCCGAAACTGCCGCGAAGCGTGAAACCGTCGCTGACATTCACCGTCAATTCGCCCTCGCCGCCATAGAGCCGCGAGCGATCGACGTTGACGAGGCGCTGCGCGCCGATGTTCGGCTCGATGTTGATGAACTGCTGGTTCTTGTAGAGATAATAGAAGAAGGACGCATTGAAGGTGACGCGCCGATCGAAGAGCTGGGTCTTCGCACCCGCCTCGAACGCGTCGATCTGCTCGGGCTTGGCGATCGAGGCCTCCGATGGATCGAAGAAGGCCTGCGCGTTGAAGGCCGAGGCACGATAGCCGCGAGGGCTCTGTTGCAAAGATTGGCGGCAGTCAGAGGTAGGCTGTCGCTCTGCGCCGATCAGGCGGCTGCTGCGAAATGGTGGTTGAGCATGCCCATGGCCT
>PHEM01000237.1 GCA_002842935.1 Alphaproteobacteria bacterium HGW-Alphaproteobacteria-13
CCGCCTCGACGGTCGCGATCACGGCGCCGACGTTGACGGTGTCGCCGACGGCGGCAAGCTGCTGCCCCAGCACGCCCGCGACGGGCGAGGGCACCTCGACCGCGACCTTGTCGGTCTCGAGGCTCGCGATCGGCTCGTCGAGCGCGACGGCTTCGCCGGGCTGCTTCAGCCATTCGCCGATCGTCGCTTCAGTGACGCTTTCCCCCAGCGTGGGGACTTTGACTTCAGTGGTCATGGATGCAGTTCCTTGCGGCTCAGGCTTTTTTCTTGGTACGGCGGATTTCAGCGCGAACGCTGAGACCGAGCGCGTCGGCGACCAGCGCGCCCTGCTCGATCTGGTGGCGGCTCATCAGGCCCGTCGCGGGCGAGGCGGCGGCGGCGCGGCCCGCATAGCGGGCGCGCTTGCCCTTGTGCCCGGCGGCGTGCAGCGATTCCTCGATGAAAGGCTCGACGAAGAACCAGGCGCCATTGTTGCGCGGCTCTTCCTGTGCCCACACCACTTCCTCCAGATTCTTCATCCGTTCGAGGCGGACGGCCAGCGGTTCGCCGGGGAAGGGGTAAAGCTGTTCGAGGCGGATCACCGTCGTGTCGGTCAGGCCCGCGGCGTCGCGCGCCTCCATCAGGTCGTAACCGACCTTGCCCGAACAGAGGACGACGCGCCTGACGTCCTTGTCCGCCGGGGGCTTGCGGTCCGACATGATGCGGCGGAAATGCGCCTCGCCGATGAAGTCGCTGCGCTGCGACACCGCCAGCTTGTGGCGCAACAGCGACTTGGGCGTCATGATGATCAGCGGCTTGCGGAACGACCGCAGCATCTGGCGACGCAGGACGTGGAAATAATTCGACGGCGTCGAGATGTTGCACACCTGGATATTGTCGCCCGCGCACAGTTGCAGGAAGCGTTCGAGCCGCGCCGAGCTATGCTCGGGTCCCTGCCCCTCGTAACCGTGCGGCAACAGCATGACGAGTCCGTTGGCGCGCAGCCACTTCGCCTCGCCCGCCGCGATGAACTGGTCGATCATGATCGGCGCGCCGTTGGCGAAGTCGCCGAACTGCGCCTCCCACAGCACGAGGCTTTTCGGATCGGCCATCGCATAGCCATATTCGAAACCGAGCACGCCATATTCGGACAGCGGGCTGTCGAGCACTTCGAACCGGCCGTGCGGCACGGTGGTCAGCGGGACATATTTTTCCTCGGTCCGCTGGTCGACCCAGACGGCGTGACGCTGGCTGAAGGTGCCGCGCCCCGAATCCTGCCCCGACAGGCGCACCTGATAGCCTTCGCTGAGCAAGGTGCCGAAGGCGAGCGCTTCGGAGGTCGCCCAGTCGAACACATCGCCATCGCCCTTGTCGGCGAACATCGCGGCGCGGCCGTCGATCACGCGGCGCAGCGTCTTGTGCACCTCCAGATCGTCGGGGATCGTCGTCAGGATGCGGCCGATCGAATCGAACAATTTGTCCGACACGCCCGTCGAGATGTTGCGGCGCGCGCTTTCGGGATCAGTCGGGGCATAAAGTCCCGACCAGCGGCCCGCGAACCAGTCCGCCTTGTTGGGCTTATAGCTTTTCGCGGCCTCGAACTCGCCTTCGAGATGCGCGATGAAGTCGGCGCGGCGGGCGTCGGCCCAGCCCGCGTCGATCACGCCCTCGCTCTCCAGCTTCGCGGCGCAAAGCTGCGACACCGGCGGATGCTTGCGGATGCGCGCGTACATCAGCGGCTGCGTGAACGACGGCTCGTCGCCCTCGTTATGGCCGAAGCGGCGATAGCACCACATGTCGATCACGACATCGCGCTTGAAATGCTGGCGGAAGTCGATCGCCAGCTTGCAGGCGAAAGTCACGGCTTCCGGATCGTCGCCGTTGACGTGCAGGATCGGCGCCTGCACCCCCTTCGCCACGTCCGACGGATAGGGCGAGGAGCGCGCGAATTGCGGGCTGGTCGTGAAGCCGATCTGGTTGTTGACGATGAAGTGGATGCAGCCGCCAGTGTTGTACCCGCGAATGCCCGAGAAGCCGAGGCATTCCCACACGATCCCCTGCCCCGCGAACGCCGCGTCGCCGTGGATCAGCACCGGCAGCACCTGCGAATGTTCGGCAAGGTCGCCGCGCGTCACCTGCTGCGCGCGCACCTTGCCCAGCACCACGGGGTCCACCGCCTCGAGGTGCGAGGGGTTGGGGACCAGCGACATATGCACCATATTGCCGCCGAACTCGCGGTCGGTCGAGGTGCCGAGGTGATATTTGACGTCGCCCGACCCGCCGACGTCTTCGGGGTTCGCGCTGCCGCCCGAAAATTCGTGGAAGATCACCTTGTAGGGCTTGGCGAGGACGTTCGCGAGCATGTTGAGGCGCCCGCGATGCGCCATGCCGTATACGATTTCCTTCACGCCATACTGGCCGCCATATTTGATGATGGCTTCCATCGCGGGGATCATCGATTCGCCGCCGTCGAGACCGAAACGCTTGGTGCCGACATATTTGCGGGCGAGGAATTTCTCATATTCCTCGGCTTCGATCACCTTGTTCAGGATGGCGCGTTTGCCCTCGACCGAAAATTCGATGATCTTGTCGGCGCCTTCCATCCGCTCCTGAAGGAACTGACGCTCCTCGATGTCGGCGATATGCATATATTCGAGACCGACCGGGCCGCAATAATTGGCGCGCAGGATCGCCACGATCTCCCGCACCGTCGCCTTTTCCAGCCCCATCGTCCCGCCGAGCCAGACCGGCCGGTCGAGCGCCGCGCCCGAAAAGCCGTGATATTCGGGCGTCAGGTCGGCGGGCAGCTCGCGCTGGCTGAGACCCAGCGGGTCGAGATTGGCGGCAAGGTGGCCGCGCACGCGATAGGTGCGGATCAGCATCATCGCGCGGATCGAATCGTCGGCGGCGCGCTCGACTTCGGCATTCGACAGCGGCGCGCCCGCCTTCGCGGCGGCGGCCTTCACCGCGACCTGCATCTGCTGCGGATCGAGCGCGGCGGTCAGATCGTCGCTGTCGATCAGCGGCCAGTTCCTGGGCGCCCAGCTGGGTCCCGGTTGCGGCTCGTCGATATCAAAGCTCTGTCGTTCGAGGTTCATTTTTCCAACCTATCCGTACCCCTGCGAAGGCAGGGGTCCATCTCCAAAGGCCGCAACACAGGACCAGCCGGGCCGATCTTCATCAACCCTGAATATCGAACCACAAATCCCGCCAGTCGGAATTCGCTTCCTCGATCATCCGGACCTTCCAACTCCGTTTCCATCGCTTGATCTGCAATTCGCGCCTGCGCGCTTCCTGCAAATCCTCGTGCACTTCAAACCAGACCAGCTTCGTACAACCGTGGGTCTTCGTATGTCCTTCGATCAACATCTCGCGATGTTGGGAAACCCGTTGCACCAGCTTCGACGTCGATCCGGTATAGAGGGCGCCGTTCTTGCGGTTCGCCATGAGATAGACCGCACCGCCCTTCACTCATCACCCGGTCGGGATGGACCCCTGCCTTCGCAGGGGTACAAGGAAGGGAGGTGCCCCGATCACACCAATTCCTTCAACACCTCCGCCAGCGTCGTCCCCAGTTCCGACGGGCTGGCCGACACGGTGACGCCCGCGGCTTCCATCGCCGCGATCTTGCTTTCGGCGTCGCCCTTGCCGCCCGACACGATCGCGCCCGCGTGGCCCATGCGGCGGCCCGGAGGCGCCGTGCGGCCCGCGATGAAGCCGACCATCGGCTTCTTGCGCCCACGCTTCGCCTCGTCGATCAGGAACTGCGCCGCCTGCTCCTCGGCGTCGCCGCCGATTTCGCCGATCATGATGATGCTCTTCGTGGCGTCGTCGGCGAGGAACAGCTCCAGCACATCGATGAAGTTGGTGCCGTTCACCGGGTCGCCGCCGATGCCGACCGCCGTGGTCTGGCCGAGACCGACGTTCGAGGTCTGGAACACCGCCTCATAGGTCAAGGTGCCGGAACGCGAGACAACGCCGACGCTGCCCTTCTTGAAGATGCTGCCCGGCATGATGCCGATCTTGCATTCGTCGGGCGTCAGCACGCCGGGGCAGTTCGGGCCGATCAGGCGCGATTTCGAACCCGACAGCGCGCGCTTCACCTTGACCATGTCGAGCACGGGGATGCCTTCGGTAATCGCGACGATCAGTTCGATCTCGGCATCGATCGCCTCGAGGATCGAGTCGGCCGCGAACGGCGGCGGCACATAGATGACCGACGCGGTCGCGCCCGTCGCGGCCTTCGCCTCCGCCACCGTGTCGAAGTTCGGCAGGCCGATATGCGTCGTGCCGCCCTTGCCCGGCGTCACGCCGCCGACCATCTTCGTGCCATAGGCCAGCGCCTGTTCGGTGTGGAAGGTGCCGGTGGCGCCGGTCATCCCCTGCGTGATGACCTTGGTATTCTTGTCGATGAGGATGCTCATAGATTTCGTTCCGTTCCAGACATGGGTTCACCCGCGACCCTGTTCGAGGGTGCGGGTGATAAGCCCCCGCCTTCGCGGGGGCACGAGTGATTAGGCGAGGCTCGAATCCAGACCCTTGCACGCGTCGAGCAGTTCCTTGACCGCATCGACCGACACTTGCAGACCGGCCTTGTCGGCGTCGTCGAGTTCGATCTCGACGACCTTCTCGACGCCGCCCGCGCCGATCTGCACCGGCACGCCGACATAAAGCCCGTCGACGCCATATTCGCCGTTCACATAGGCGGCGCAGGGCAGGATGCGCTTCTGGTCGCCCAGATAGGCCTCGGCCATGGCGATGCCGCTCGCGGCCGGGGCGTAGAAGGCCGAACCCGTGCCGAGCAGCGCGACGATCTCGCCGCCGCCACCGCGCGTGCGCTTGACGATCGCGTCGATGCGCTCTTGCGTGGAGAGGCCCATCTTGACCAGATCGGGGACGGGGATGCCGTTGATCGTCGAATAGCGGACGACGGGGACCATCGTATCGCCGTGGCCGCCGAGGACGAAGGTGTTGACGTCCTTGACCGACACCGCGAATTCGTCGGCGATGAAGTGGCTGAAGCGCGCCGAATCGAGCACGCCCGCCATGCCCACGACCTTGTTGTGCGGCAGGCCCGAAAACTCACGCAGCGCCCACACCATCGCGTCGAGCGGATTGGTGATGCAGATGACGAAGGCGTCGGGGGCGTTGGCGGCGATGCCTTCGCCCACGGCCTTCATGACCTTCAGGTTGATGCCGAGCAGATCGTCGCGGCTCATGCCCGGCTTGCGGGCGACACCGGCGGTGACGATGATGACGTCCGCACCC
>PHEM01000238.1 GCA_002842935.1 Alphaproteobacteria bacterium HGW-Alphaproteobacteria-13
CGTCGGGCTGGCGACGGTCGACATGGCGCGCGCGCTGGGCGCGCGCGTGATCGCGGCGGCGAGCAGCGCGGAAAAGCGCGAGGCGATCGCGCGCCTCTATGCGCCCGACGCCGTCATCGCCGCCGAACCGGGCTTTCGCGAGGAAGTGAAGGCGCTGACGGGCGGCAAGGGCGCCGATGTCATCTTCGATCCGGTGGGCGGCGACATATTCGACGAATCGACGCGCTGCATCGCCTTTGGCGGGCGCTTGCTGGTGGTCGGCTTCGCATCGGGCCGCATCCCGCAGCTGTCTGTCAACATGCCGCTGATCAAAGGTTTTTCGGTCGTCGGCGTGCGCGCGGGCGAATATGGCCGCCGCTTCCCGGAACGGGGGGCGGAGAATATCGCCGCCATCGGCGCGCTCGCCGAACAGGGGCGCGTCCGCCCGCACATCCACGCCGTGCTCGACCTTGCCGACTGGCGCGAGGCCTTTGCGATGCTGGAGCGGCGCGAAGCGGTGGGGAAGGTCGTGCTGCGGCCGTGACGGGCGCTAGGACGCCGAGCCTTAAATCTGAACCGTATCCCCGAGCGAAGTCGAGGCTGAGGACGCCGCGATTCTCGCTCCGCTCGAACAAGCCTCTCGTCTTCGCTCGGGGGCACGGAGTTCAGACATGAAGCTCCATGCCCTAAAACCACGCCCAGACCGGATTGGCGGGATCGGCGAGCAGCCGGATCGCCAGCGCGCCCGACATCAGCACCAGCAGCGGCCTTACGCCGCGCCCGCCAAAGCGGATCGCGAGCCGCGCGCCGATCTGGTTGCCCGCGACATTGGCGGCGGCCATGGCAAAGCCCAGCAGCCACAGCACATGGCCGCCGACGATCATCGCCAGCAATCCCGCGACATTGGTGGCAAGGTTCAGCATCTTGGTATTGCCGATCGCGCGCACCAGCCCCAGCCCGCCCAGCGCGACCAGCGCCAGCGTCAGGAAAGAGCCGGTTCCCGGCCCGAAGAAACCGTCGTAAAAGCCGATTCCCGACACGACCAGCGTCAGCCCCGCCGGACCCAGGCGCGCGTGGCGGTCGGCCTCGCGCATCGGCGGCGCGAGTAGGAAATACAGCCCCATCGCGATCAGCAGCACGGGGACGAAAGCAGCCAGAAAGGCCGAACTGACGAACTGCACCGCCGTCGCGCCCAGCGCCGATCCGACAAAGGCCCCGGCGGCGGGCATCGCGAAGCGGATCGGATCGACATGCCCCGCGCGCCAAAAGGCGAGGAAGGCCGATGACGTGCCGATGGTGCTTTGCAGCTTGTTGGTGGCGATGGCGGCGACCGGCGGCACGCCCGCCGCCATCAGCGCGGGAATGGTCAGCAGCCCGCCGCCGCCCGCCATCGCGTCGATGCCGCCCGCGACGAAGGCGACCGCGGCGAGCAGGGCGAAGGTCTCGACCGCGAATTCCATGGTCTCACTCGGCCTCGGTCGTCAGGCCCAGTGCCGGGATGCCGATCGACCGCTGCCCCGCGAAGCTGGAGCGGACAACAATGGCGCCCTGTTTCTCCATATAGTCGATCAGCCGCCGCACGCGGCCCGGCGAGTGCGTGCCATAGGCACGGCCGAGCGCTTCGTCGTCGGGGCAGGGCTGGCCTTCCATCGCCGCGCGGGCGATCAGCAGGAAGGGCGCAAGCATGTCGTCGGGCAGGCGCGCGGCGACGTCCAGCAGTTCCTCCCACTCCGGCGCGGCGGGGTCGAATATGCCCCCCTTGGCCAGTGCGAAGCGGCGACGGAAATCGGCGAGGTCGAGCGGTACGGCCGACAGACGCCCCATCCGGCATCGCACCGAGAAATCCTGATAGAGAAAGGCGTCGGGCTGAAAATGGCTGTCGGGATCGGCGAGCATCTCGCGCAGCGCGGTCTCGACGATCGCGTCGACTTCGGCGGCGTCGATCGCCGGGGCGGCGGGCACGGTCGCCGCCTCTTCGACGAGCGCATCCTGATCGGCGATACGCCGGATCAGCTCGGTCGCGGCGACGGGCCGCGGTTTCGGCGGGGGAGGTGGGGCGGCGGTCGTCAGCTCCATCTCGGCGAACAACATGGTGCGCAAATCCTGCGGTTCCGCCTCCGGCAGCGGCAACAGGCTGTGCGTGCCCGACCGCGTGCTGGTGTGCGTCGCGCCGATGCGGATCGACACGGGGCGCCGCGAAATGGCGGGACCGAGACCCAGGAAACAGCCGCGCTGCAAGTCGCGGATCTGCTCCGCCTGCCGTCGCTCCATGCCCAGCAGATCGGCGGCGCGCGCCATGTCGATGTCCAGGAAGGTGCGGCCCATCAGGAAATTGCTGGCCTCCGCCGCGACATTCTTGGCGAGCTTCGCCAGCCGCTGCGTCGCGATCGCGCCCGCCAGCCCGCGCTTGCGCCCCCGGCACATCAGGTTGGTCATCGCCGCCAGGCTCGCGCGGCGCACCGCGTCGGACACGTCGCCCGACGCGCTCGGCGCGAACATCTGCGCCTCGTCGACGATGACGAGGGCCGGGAACCAGTGCTCGCGCGGCGCGTCGAACAGCGCGTTCAGGAAGGCGGCGGCGCAGCCCATCTGCGCTTCGATATCCAGCGCGTCGAGATTCAGCACGACCGAGGCGCGATGCGCGCGAATGCGCGCGCCCATCGTTGCGATCTCGCGCTCATTATAGTCGCCCGCGTCGATGACGACATGGCTGTAGGCGTCGGCCAGCGTGACGAAATCGCCCTCCGGATCAATCACCACCTGCTGCACCAGTCCCGCGCTCTGTTCGAGCAGGCGGCGCAGCAGGTGCGATTTGCCCGACCCGCTGTTCCCCTGCACCAGCAGGCGCGTCGCCAGCAGTTCCTGCACTTCGACATGCACCGGCTGGCCGCGGTCGTCGATTCCGATTTCGATGCTGTTGTTCACGCGCGCGATCTAACGACCCGCCCGCGCGCTGGCAACCGATGCGCCCGCGCGGGCGTGCGGCGTCAGAACAGCCCTTTCAGCAGCTTGCCCGGATTGCGGCGCAGCGCCGCCTCCTCATTGCCCATATAGAGGAAAATGCCCTTCAAGGCCTGCTGGGTGACGGAGCCTGTCAGGCTGTCGTGGCTGATCCCCGCGAGCGAGAGCAGCTGGTTGTTTCCCGACAATTGGTCGAGCTGGCGAAAGGCGCCGACCTCGTCGAGCGCGCTTGCGACCAGCGGCTGTATCCGCTCGCCCAGCACGCCGCCCGCGCTCGATTGCAGATAGCGCGTCGCGCCGTCGCGCTTCGACACGAGCGACGGCACATCGTTCCAGCGCAGATCGTCGATGGCGGCGCGAAAGATCGGCTTTGCCTCGCCTGCCGCCTTGCCGCCCGCGTCGTTGAGGCTCTTCGTCAATTTCGTCGTCAGCCCCAGCTTGTCGCCCGCGCCCATCAGCTTCGAGGCGAGCTTGCCGCTCGTGCCGGGAAGCAGGATGCGGACCGCCGTGTCGGCATAGAAGGCGCCGGGCTGCGCCAGCCTGTCGAGCGCGCCGTCCGAAGCGCCCGCGATCAGGCCCTTTATGCCGCTCGCCGGAATCTTCGCCAGCGCGGCGGGGGCAAGGCCCAGCCCGATCATTCCGGCGCAGCCCCCCAGCACCAGCCGCCGCGTCATCATCGTCCCGTCCCGGTCCATGAACAGTCCTTCCATCTTTCCCATCGTCGGGAACCAGCATAGCGGCGCAGGCGCCAACGCCAAGCGGGAAGGAATAATTGGTCGGGACGAGAGGATTCGAACCTCCGACCCCCACACCCCCAGTGTGATGCGCTACCAGGCTGCGCTACGTCCCGACCGGCCCCGTGGGGCAGGCGAGGCCACTAGCGCGGGTTGGGCGGCGATGCAAGCGGCGATGGGCGTCGCCGTGCGCTTTGCGGTCATGCCCTTGATCTTCGCAACCCCAACCCCATCTGCACCGCGCCTTGCCGCAGGGAAAGGGCGCAGCACCGGTTGCGCCCCGCGCCCCCGCATGATAGGCGCCGCGCCATATTCGCGGGCCGTTCCGTCGGGGATCGGCCACGCACGTCAATGGAAAGAATTTCACCCATGTCGACCAATTTGCTTCTGACCCAGGCGGCCGGATCGGGCGGCGGGGCCGCCGGTTTCCTGATGCTGGTCCCCTATCTGCTGATCTTCGTCGTCTTCTGGTTCTTCCTCATCCGCCCGCAGCAGGTGCGGATGAAGCAGCATCGCGCCAAGATCGCGGCCGTGAAGCCGCGCGACCAGGTCGTGACCGGCGGTGGCATCGTCGGCAAGGTGACGCGCGTCGACGATGATTTCGCCGATGTCGAAATCGCGCAGGGCGTGAAGGTCAAGGTCGTGAAATCGACGCTGTCCGACGTCCTTCAGCCCGGCGCCAAGCCCGCCAACGACTGACGCAGCCGCGTCCGCGCGGCATGCGCGGGCCGCCGCTCCTTGATCGGAAGCACCCCATGCTCGATTTCCCGCGCTGGAAGATCATCGGCATCAGCACCATCCTGCTGCTCGGTATCCTCTTTTCCATCCCCAGTTTCCTGCCGCAGGCGACGATCGACAAGTTGCCGTCCTTCGCGCAGGTCAAGGTCAATCTGGGCCTCGACCTCGCCGGGGGCAGTCACTTGCTGCTGGAGGCCGACCTTGCCGACCTTCAGAAGACGCAGCTCGACAATATGGAAAAGACGGTTCGCACCGCGATGCGCGGCGAGGCGGGACCGGGCGACGACATCGGCATCGGCGAGCTGTCGACGGCGGGCGGCCGGATCAGCTTCATGGTCCGCGACCAGACGCAGCTCGACGAAGCGCGCGAGCGGCTGTTCCGGGAAACGCAGGGCGCGGGGCTGACGGGGCAGCGCGACTGGACCATCGGCGTCGTCGATTCGACGCGCATCGTCATGACGCCGACCGGCGCCGGGCGGGCGCAGGCGGTCGCGCATGCGATGGACACGGCGCGCGACATCATCGACCGCCGCGTCAACGCGCTCGGCACGCGCGAGCCGACGATCATCCGCGAAGGCAATGACCGCGTCGTCGTGCAGGTGCCGGGCTTGCAGGACCCGGCGGAACTCAAGGAACTGATCGGCAAGACCGCGCGGCTGGAGTTTCGCATGGTCGACGAAAACGCCGACCTCAACGAGGCGGCGGCGGGCCGCGTCCCGGTGGGCAGCGAGATCGTCCCCTATGCCGAGGGCGCGAACGAAGGACGGGCGTTCGAAGTGCTGCGC
>PHEM01000239.1 GCA_002842935.1 Alphaproteobacteria bacterium HGW-Alphaproteobacteria-13
ATCCAGCCTGCAACCTATCCGCCTCGCCCAACACCATAGCAAACACCACGACGCCGAGCACCAAGGCCGATCACCAGTCATTCATGCCATCTCCTTGTTCATCGGAGACAAAGATGCTTTTCTCTTTCGATGAAGAAAACTGCCAGAAGTCGTAATCCGATTTCCGAAATCGGAAAGCATGGCGCGAGCCGCCTGCGCTGGGACGATGCGCGGGTGTTCCTTGCCATCGCCCGCACCGGCTCATTGAGCGGAGCAGCGGCCCATCTCGGCACCGGCCTCGCCACCGTGTCGCGCCAGATCGAGCGGCTGGAGGCAGCGCTGGGACTGATGCTGTTCACCCGACACCAGAGCGGATACCGCCTGACGGACGATGGCGAGGCCCTGCTGGAGCGCGCCGAAACGCTGGAGCAGGCGGCGGAGGCCTTTGCGGAAGGCTCGACGGCGCAGACGGGCGCGACAGGCCGCGTGCGGCTGGCGACGGCGGAAACGCTTGCCAGCCACTTCATCATCCCGGCGCTGCCGGGCCTGATGACGCGCTATCCCGACTTGACGCTGGAACTGGTGACGGATGTGCAAACCGTCAATCTGCATCGACGCGATGCCGATCTTGCGATCAGGATGGTGAAGCCGGAGCGTGGCAATGTCACGATGCGGCGGCTGGGAACGCTCGGCTTCGGCCTCTATGGCTCACGGGCCTATGTCGAGACACGCCCGTCGAAGCCGAATGACATGCAGTTCGCTGGGGACCGCTTCATAGGCTGGTGCGAACCCTATGGCCATTTATCCACCGCGCAATGGCTCGAACGAACGCTCCGCGGACGCGCGCCGGTGTTGGCGACCACAACCCTGACCGCCCAACTCCATGCCGCCATGGCGGGGCTTGGGCTGGCAGTGCTGCCGCATTTTCTGGCGCGGCCGAACGATCTGATTTGTCTCCAGGACGATCTCGGTATCAATCAGGATATATGGATGGCGGTCCATTCCGACCTCGCCCAATCGCGCAGGGTTCGGGTGGTCATCGACTTCCTGACGGAATTGATCGGCTCGTCGCAAGCTGAACTGGCAACGGTTGGCCGTTCGTGATCCTAGTCCACGCTGCTGTCTCCAACCACGCCCGGCAAAGCTGACGCTATGCGGCTTGTGCATCGCTCCTGCTTTCTCGCCGTTCCCGATCGGCGGCTTTCTGGGATTTTGGGCGTTGGAAGTGGATAGGACGTGTAAGGCAAGATTAAAGGTCGATCTCCTTGGAGAGATCAAGTCATTGTCTTCACGCCATTATTTCACGAGACAGGCGAGCGGATCAGAGAGACAGGAGCAGCTAAGTATCTGATAATGTTGATGTCGTCACGAGACTCGTTGATTAGCCGCCAACTACAGGGAGGAGGCCGAGACTCAAAGCGATGACCCCGATGCCTCACATTGACAAATTAGATAGCGATGCTATCATCGTTATCTCATTATTGTTGAGGTTCGAGATGAGCGCGCTCCACGTTCGTAATGTCGATGACGATCTGATTTTTCGCTTGAAGCAGCGCGCGGCGCGGCATGGTCGTTCGATCGAGGCCGAGCATCGCGAGATATTGCGACAGGCACTTTCGGCCGAGATCGAAACGTCCTTTGCCGATCTGGCGGCAGAGTTGCGCGCGCTCACCGCGAAGCGGCGGCAAACGCCATCGGAAATCCTGCTACGCGAAGGCCGGGAAGAACGGTGACGCGGCTGGTCGTAGATGCCAGCGTTGCCGTCAAATGGGTGGTAACGGAGGACGGAACAGCGGAAGCGGTTTCGCTTCTATCGGTTCGTCCGCTGGCAGCGCCGGACCTGCTGATTGCCGAGTGCGCCAACATTCTCTGGAAGAAGGTCGCACGCGCCGAGTTGACTCCGGAGGAAGGCTTGCTTGCGGCTCGCCTTCTCCAGCGATCCGAAGTCGAGCTTTACCCCATGCGCGCCTTGCTGGAGCCAGCGGCGCGCCTTGCCATGGACCTCGACCACCCCGCCTATGATTGTGTGTATCTGGCGCTGGCGCTGGAAAACGGTTGGCGCTTCGTGACCGCCGATATGCGGCTGGTCGGCAAAGTGCGCCAATCATCGAGTCTTGCAGGGGATGCGATCCTTTCCCTTGCGGAAGTAACGGCCAGCAATGGAGAGCGGCACTAGCCAAGGAGTATCGACATGGCGAAAGCAGCAAAGACGAAAGCCCGGCAGAAGCGCGTGATGTGCAGACCCCCAAGGCGGTCATCTATGCGCGCGTATCGTCCCGCGAGCAGGAGCGCGAAGGCTTTTCGATCCCGGCGCAACTCAAGCTGCTGCGTGACCATGCCGAAGCCAACGGGCTTGTCGTCGCGGGCGAATATGTCGATGTGGAAACGGCCAAGCAGAGCGGGCGCACCAGCTTTGGCGAGATGATCCACTTCCTGCGTAAGAACACCACCGTCCAGACGATCCTCGTTGAAAAGACCGATCGCCTCTATCGGAACCTTCGCGATTGGGTGACGATCGACGAACTGGACGCCGAAATCCATCTTGTGAAGGAGGGCGTTGCCCTTTCGCGCGACTCCCGTTCTTCCGAAAAGTTCATGCACGGCATCAAGGTATTGATGGCGAAGAACTACATCGACAATCTCTCCGAAGAGGTCCGCAAGGGCATATTGGAGAAGGCCGAGCAGGGCTTATGGCCGAGCGCCGCGCCGTTCGGGTATCAGAACATGGTCGGCCCGGACGGCAAGAAGGGAATCGCCGTCGATCCTGATCAGGGGCCGATCATCGCCAAGCTGTTCGAGTGGTATGCGACCGGGGCCTATTCCTTGAAGGAGGTTGGCAGGATGGCCCGTGACGCCGGGCTGGTCTATCGCAAGAGCAAGGCCCCGGTGCCGGTCAGCACGGTTCACAAGATTCTCCGCAATCGCCTCTACACGGGCGATTTCGAGTGGCTAGGCAAGGTCTATAAGGGCAGTCACCAACCGTTGATTTCGCTGGACCTTTGGGAATGCGTTCAGGAAATCCTCGACGGGCGCAACAGAAAGACCCGCAATGTCAAGACGGGCGGCGGTGTGAAGGAGTTCGCCTTTACTGGCCTGATAAGCTGCGGCCATTGCGGTTGCGCGCTGACCGCCGAGATCAAGAAGGCCAAATACATCTACTATCATTGCACCGGCTATCGCGGGAAATGCCCGGAGAAGTTCGTGCGGGAAGAAGTGCTTGAGGATCAGTTTGCCGGACTGCTGGCAAAGCTGCGCTTCGATCAGGAGATTTACGACCTGATCGTTCGGGCGCTCAAGGTCAGCTTCAAGGACACGAAGCGCGAGCATGAAGAAGCGTTGGCGAAACTGCATTCTGAGAGCGACCGGCTGCAGAAGCGGCTGGAAGCCGCCTATATCGACAAGCTGGATGGGGCCGTTGATGAGGATTTCTATCACCGCATGTCGGCGCAATGGCGCGATGAACTGGATCGCTGCCAACGCGATTTGACGCGGCGGCAGGAAGCCAGCAATAGCTACATGGACGAAGGGATTGCGCTACTACGGCTGGCGCGCGCGGCGCACAGCCTGTTCGATAACTACAGCGGAATGGAAAAACGCAGGTTGCTCAACTTCGTGGTATCGAACTGCACTTGGCAGCATGGCGAACTTCGCGCCGAGTATCGTGAACCCTTTAATTTTCTTGCGGAAACAATCGCTGGAACCGACCCGTCCCAAGGCGGCGGCGGTGCCGGAACCCCCAATTTAGAGAATTGGTCGGGGAGACAGGATTCGAACCTGCGACCCTCTGCTCCCAAAGCAGATGCGCTACCAGGCTGCGCTACTCCCCGACTGCGGGCGCATTAGACGCGGCGGAAGGACAAGTCCACGCCTCTTGTGACGCGGGACGCCTATCCCGCCGCCGTCGCGATCAGCCGGGCATAGAAGTCGATCATGCGGCGGAAGCTGTCGAACGTCATATGCTCGTCAGTGCCGTGGATCATGCCTATTTCCTTCGCCGTCAGATGGATCGGCATGAAGCGATAGATGTCGTCGGAAACCGGCTCCATGTTGCGGCTGTCGGTCCCCGCCACGACGAGATAGGGCGAGACGACGGCATCGGGCGCGTCGGCGCGCGCCGCCGCGACGACATATTTCCACCCCTGCGATTGCGTCGAGGACACGCGCGAGGGTTCGCGCGGCGGTTCGGCCCAGTCGATGTCGACAGCGGCGTCGCCCACAGCCTCCTTCGCGCGCGCGATGATGTCGGCGGAGCGATTCCAGGGCGCGATGCGATAGTTGATGAGCGCCGTCGCGCTTTGCGGCAGCACATTTTCCTTGGGGCTGCCTTGCAGCATCGTCGGCGCGATCGTGGTGTGGAAGGCCGCGGCCGAGGACGGCGAGGACGCAAGCTGCCGCTTGACGAGCGGTCCCATCAGCCACTGGTTGGCGACCGCGGTCTTAATCATCCCGCCCTTGTGTGCGGCGAACACGTCGATCATCGCCGCGCCGGGACCGCGCAGCTCGATCGGAAAAGGCTTTTCCGTGATCGCCAGCACGGCGCGCGCCAGCGTCGTCACGCCGGTTTCCTCGGGCGGCATGGAGCTGTGCCCGCCCGGCGCATTGGCCGTGACCCTGAGCGTGGCATAGCCTTTTTCGGCCACGCCGATCAGGATCGCCGGGCCGTCGATGACGGGTGCGTCGCGCAGCAGCACGGCGCCTTCGTCGAGCGTGAAGAGCGCGCGGACGCCTTTCGACTGGAGAAGGTCGGCCGCCGCCTTCGCGCCCGACCCGCCGACCTCCTCGTCATGACCGGAGACCAGATAGACGTCACGCGCCGGTTTGAAGCCTTGTTTCGCGAGCGCCTCGACGGCTTCGAACAGGCCGATCAGCGAGCCTTTGTCGTCGACCGTGCCCCGTCCCCATACCGCCTTTTCGGCGATGGTCCCGGCAAAGGGCGGATATTTCCAGTCGTCTTCGGTGCCGGGCGTGACGGGAACCACGTCCTGATGCGCCATCAGGATGATCGGCGCCTGCGACGGGTCGCTGCCGGCCCAGCGATAGACGAGCGTCCGATTGGGCAGCACCGTCCGCTCCATCGCCGCGTGAGTGGCCGGATAGGTCGCGGAGAGCCAGGCGTGGAGCCGGTCCCATTCGCCGGTCTCATTATCCGCCGCGTCCTGATGCGACACCGTGCGGATCTGCACGGCAGCGCTCAGGTGCG
>PHEM01000240.1 GCA_002842935.1 Alphaproteobacteria bacterium HGW-Alphaproteobacteria-13
GGCCGGACCTCTCCTTCCGCGCCGCGCCCAAGTCGGGGGCAGACCATGGACCCTGAAACAAGTTCAGGGTGACGAGATGGAGCGTTTGTCGAGAGGACGCGTTTGCAAACGATACAATCCCCTTATCTTCGTGGCTTCGTGGCTTTGTGCGAAACAAAACATACACGGTCCCGTCGGGCATCACAGGCTTGTGAAGCATCGCCGGGGACGGCACAAGCGCCCGCATGTCGCATCCGCCCGCCCCGCCCCGCCCGCTCTTTTCCCCGGCCCGCCAGCGCGCCCAGCGCGACCGCCTCGCCGCGCTGATGCCGGGCGCCGACTTTCTCGCGCCGATCATCGCCGAGACGTTGCTCGACCGGCTGTCGATGGTGACGCGCGCCTTTCCGCGCGCCTTGCTGATCGGGGCGCATGACGCGGCGCTGGCCGCGCATCTGCGCGCGGGCGGCAGCGAGGTGACGATATTGGAGGCAGGCCCCCGCCTCGCCGCGCGCGCGGGCGCGATCGAGGGAGAGGCCGATGCGATCGACCTGCCGTTCGCCAGCTTCGACCTGATCGTCTGGCCGGGCGGGCTGGACGCCGTCAACGATGTGCCGGGCGCGCTCGTTCGCTTGCGCGCACTGCTCGCGCCCGACGGGCTGCTGCTCGGCGCGCTGGTCGGCGACGGCAGCCTGCCCCGGCTGCGCCGCGCCGTGACGGCGGAAGGCGTGCGCCCGATCGCGCGGCTGCATCCGCAGATCGACCTTGCGGCGATGGGCAACCTGCTTCAGCGCACGGGCTTCGCGCTGCCGGTGGTCGATGTCGATGCGCTGACGGTGCGTTATGGCGACCTGTTCACGCTGGTGCGCGACTTGCGGGCGAGCGGGCTGTCGAGCCGCCTGGCCCCCGCGCCGCCGCCGCTGACGCGCGACGAGGTCGTCCATGCCGCCACCGCCTTTCTGGAGCAGGCCGATCCCGACGGCCGCGTCGCCGAGACATTCCGCCTGATCCACTTCAGCGGCTGGGCGCCGCACCCCGACCAGCCGAAACCGGCGCGGCGGGGAAGCGGCGGCGCCTCGCTGGCGGAGGCATTGAAGCGGGGGGTGTGAGGAACAAAACTCCCCTCTCCCGAGATTCGTCATGCTGAACTTGTTTCAGCATCCATGGCCTGCCTTCCCGCTTTACGCAGCATTTACGGCACGGTCAGACCATGGACCCTGAAACAAGTTCAGGGTGACGAATGCGGAGAGGACGGTCCTTCGTTCACACCAACGCCTCCAGCAACCCGATCAGCGGCTTGTCGGCGGGCGGCATGTCCAGCCCGTGCAGTTCCACGGGCCGCACCCAGCGCAGCGCGTCGGCGTGGCGGGCCGCCGGGGTTCCGCGCCATTTGCGGCAGACATAGACGAGCAGCAGCAGATGCCGGTCGCCCAGCGTGTCGCTGGCGAAACAGGCCGGCGCGAGGCAGGCCGCCTCAACGTCGATTCCCAGTTCCTCCGCCAGTTCGCGGATCAGCGCCTGTTCGGGCGTTTCGCCTGCTTCCAGCTTGCCGCCGGGAAATTCCCACAGGCCCGCCATCGGCTTGCCCGCCGGGCGGCGCTGGACGAGCAGGCGCCCGTCGCGATCGACGAGCGCCGCCGCGACGACGATGAGACAGTTTTTCGGCGGATTTTCTGGGGATGCTGCGTCCAAATCATTAACCTTCCTGTGCGAAAAGCGATGGTCTCGGGAACTATAATTTCAGGCAGAGGGGTGGGACAATGCGCTTCTTAAACAGGCTGATGCGGTCGGCCAGAGCCGCCACAGCCATCGAATATGGATTGATTCTCGCCATGATATTCATCGCGGCGATGGCGGCGATGGGCGATGTCGGAAAGTCGACCAGCGCGATGTGGATATATGTTTCCGGCACATCGACGGAGGCCATGGCGGGAGGCGGAGGCTGATCGTCCGATTTTGGGACTGATCCCGTCCCGAAACAATTGTCCGGATTAAGCTTTTCAAAACCAATTCCCCCTAAATCGGCAAATGTTGACCACGACCAGACCGTCAACAGGGTAAGTGAGTGTCAGGAGACCAGACATGAAGTTCATCAAGAAGTTTATTCGCAACGACAAGGCTGCGACCGCCATTGAATATGGCCTGATCGCCGCCCTGATCGCCGTCGCCGGCATCACCGCCATGCGCAGCGTCGGTCAGTCCGTCAGCACCACCTTCCAGGCGGTGGACACGGAACTCACGACCGCGAACGCTGCCGCTGGCGGCGGCGGTGGCGGTGGCAGCACGGGCGGCTAAGGTTCGTAGCCTCGACACAGGGAAAGGGCGGTGGAGCGATCCACCGCCCTTTTTCTTGTGCATTCCTCCCCGGAACGGGGAGGGGGACCGCGAAGCGGTGGAGGGGTCGAAACCTCTCGTTCGAGCGCACCGTCCCGGCCCCTCCACCATCCTGCGGATGGTCCCCCTCCCCGTTCCGGGGAGGAGCTTTATCGATTGGCGCACGTAACGATCTTCCCTTTCTGCCCCGGCACGGGGCAGGACGAATGCGTCAGGCCGGAACCTTGGCCAGCAACTTGAACGCCGCATCAGGGTCGGCATTCACCATGCCAAGAAGGGTTCGGGCGGGCGCATCGGGTACACGCCGCCCCTGCTCCCAGTCGCGCAGCGTCGCCGCGCTGATGTGGAGCCGGTCGGCGAAAGCCGCCTGCGTGAGCTTGGTCTTTGCCCGGATCGCCTTGATATCCATTGGCTCATGCACGGCGTAACCCATGCGGGCGCCGGCCTTGTAATCGGCGACCTGGGCAAGTCCGCGCTTGAAGCTTTCAAAATCGTCCTTGTTCATTTCGCCTTTCCTTTCCGAAGCTCGTTCTTCTGTCTGTCCGTCAAATTGGCCTGCTTGCCCTTGGATATGACGGTCAGCAGAAAGACCGGCTCATCACCCGTCGAATAATAGGTAATCACGCGGTAGCCGCCCGATTTGCCTTTGCCTTCCCTGGCGATGCGAACCTTGCGGCAGCCGCCCGTCCCCGGCATGATTTCGCCCGCATTGCAACAGGAAAAATACGGCAATGCCGTATATCGACCACCGCCCTTTTTCCTGTGTATTCCTCCCCGGAACGGGGAGGGGGACCATCCGCAGGATGGTGGAGGGGCACAGGCGGCTTGCCTTGCCGCCGACAGGAAGCGCTTGGTCGCGCCTGCCCCTCCACCACCTTCGGTGGTCCCCCTCCCCGTTCCGGGGAGGACCTTTATCAATTGGCGTACGAGACGATCTTCACTTTCTGTCCCGGCGTCAGGCGGCTGTCCGCCGCCAGCCGGTTGAGCACCTGGAAACGTTCGGCCTGATAGTCGGTATAGGCCATGCGCCGCGCGAGGCTGGCGACCGTGTCGCCGCTCTTCACCGTCACCACATCGACGCGCCGCGGGCGGATCGCCGCCGCCTCGGCATTGGTCAGGCGGCGCACGCTGTTGAACATCGGGTTGAACACCCCGGCCCCGCCCGCCTTGGTCAGCGCGACGAAATGGAACGCGCTGCTTTTCGAAAATTCATAGGCGAAGACAGTGACGTCCACCGCCCCCGACTGCGTGTTCGCGCGCGTGACCGAATAGGATGCGGGGATGCCGTTCACGGTCGTGCGCTGGATATTGGCGGGGCTGGCCGAATTATTGCCGCTGTACGGCCCGGTCGAAAATTGCGCCTGCCCGCCGCTGCCGCTGATCGACACGGCGCTGGTGCCGTTCTGCATCCCATAGCCGCTGGGCACTTCGAAACGCAGCTTCAGGTCCGGGTGCAGGAACTGGCGGCCCTCGACCACGCCTTGCGCCGGATCGTCGCCATAAAGGACGCCGTTCACCGACGCGAGGAAGGCGTCGGCGCCTCGCGTGCCGCCGCTGCCGCCGACCTTGCTCGCCAGCGTCTGCGCGTTGCGGACACGCGAGGCGGGGTCGGGGTGCGTGCTGGCCCATTCGGGGACCGACCGCGCGTCGCCGCCCGCCAGCCGCGCTTCCAGCACCGTCTGGTTGGCCAGGCTCGCGAGCATCGTCGACAGCGCCAGCGGGTCGTATCCCGCGCTTTTCAGATATTGGACGCCCAGCTGGTCGGCCTGCAATTCCTGGCTGCGCGAAAAGCCCAGCGTCGCATATTGCGCGATCTGCATCGCATTGTTCTGAAGCAGGCCGCCCAGCCCGCCGAGCAGCCCGCCGCTGTCGCCGATCGCGCCGCCCAGCACCGCGCCCAGCACGCCCAGGATCGCGTTGCGCTGTGCCGCCGACTGGCGCTTCTTGCTGTGCTGCGCCGCGACATGGCCGACTTCATGCCCCAGCACGCCCGCCAGTTCGGCCTCGTCGTTCATCAGCGCCATCAGCTGCCGCGTGACATAGACATAGCCGCCGGGGATCGCGAAGGCGTTGTTGACGGGCGAATTGAGCAAGGTGACGGTGAAGTCGCCGGGATTGCGCGACAGGCCCGATTGCAGCGCGATATTCTGGCCGACGCGGTTGACATAGGCGGCCTGCGGCCCGGCATAGGCGCCGCCGAATTCCTCCATCAGCTGCGGATGCGCTTCGTCGCCCTGCTTGCGCTCGGCGGCGGAGATATTGGTCTGGGTCTTGATCGCCTTGAGCTGCGCATCGGCCGCGCAGCTTCCCAGCAGCGCCGTCGCCGCCACCATCGCCGCAAGCGTGTATTTCGTCTTTCGCATCGTCAAAATGGTCTCCCTACCGGTCCCTTATAGCGAGATGAATCGTCATTGCGAGGAGCCATAAACTCTGCACCGTTTGCCCTGAGCTTGTCGAAGGGCCGTTCTTTCTTTCGGGCGTCGCGGAAAGAAGGACGGTGCTTCGACAAGCTCAGCACAAACGGAAACAGGCGTGACTATGGTCCACCGCTCCGGACTGCAAACGCCCACGCCCCCATCCGGTTCCGCCGCTCAGGCCCGGCCCATGGCAAGGAATTTCTCCTCGCGCGCCGCCAGCAAGGCGTCGCGCGGCAGGCCCGACAGGCCGTCGAGTTCCTCCGCGATCGCATCGCCCAGCGCCTGGATCGCGACATCGGGCGCGCGGTGGGCGCCGCCGACGGGTTCGGGGACGATGCGGTCGATGATTTTCAGCGCGATCAGGTCCTGCGCCGACATCTTCATCGCCGCCGCCGCCTCCGCCGCCTTGTCGGACGTGCGCCACAGGATCGATGCGCAGCCTTCGGGCGAGATCACCGAATAGACGGCATGCTCGAACATCAGCACGCGGTTCGCCGCCGCCAGCGCGATCGCGCCGCCCGATCCGCCCTCGCCGACCACCGCCGCGACCATCGGCACCCCGAGCGCAAGGCATTGCTCGGTCGAGCGCGCGATCGCCTCCGCCTGTCCGCGCTCTTCCGCCTGGATGCCGGGGAAAGCGCCCGAGGTGTCGACCAGCGTCACCACCGGCAGACCGAAGCGGTCGGCAAGCTGCATCAGGCGGATCGCCTTGCGATAGCCTTCCGGCTTCGCCATGCCGAAATTATGTTTCATGCGCGACGGGATATCGTCGCCCTTTTCATGGCCGATCACCATCACGCGCCGCCCGCGAAAGCGCGCGAAGCCGCCGAGGATCGCCTGATCGTCGGCGAAATTGCGGTCGCCCGCCAGCGGCATCCAGTCGTCGAACAGCCCTTCGACATAATGTTTGAAATGTGGCCGGTCGGGATGGCGCGCGACCTGCGTCTTTTGCCACGGCGTCAGCTTGGCATAGATTTCGCGCAGCAATTTCGCGGACTTGTCCTCCAGCCGCGCGATGTCATTGTCGATGTTGAGCGTGGGGTCGTCCCCCATCTCCTTGAGTTCGGCGATCTGCCGGTCGAGCGCCGCGACCTGTTTTTCGAAATCCAGAAAGGCTGTCATGCGGAATCGCTAGGACGAAGGCGCGGGAAGGTCAACGCTCTCCACCCGCTCTCATCCTCGTCATGCTGAACTTGTTTCAGCATCCATGGTCGGCCTTTTCGGTTTACACGGTGCTTACCGCGCGGTCAGGCCATGGATGCTGAAACAAGTTCAGCATGACGAAGGGGAGGAATGGAGAGTCAATCGCGTCCCTCAACCTTCATCCCCGCCAGCGGGTGCCGCCTGTTGACCAGTTCCACCAGCCGGCGGCTGTCGACATGCGTATAGATCTCGGTCGTCGCGATGTCGGCATGGCCCAGCATCATCTGCAACGCCCGCAGGTCCGCTCCGCCTTCCAGCAGGTGCGTGGCAAAGGCGTGGCGCAGCACATGCGGGCTGACCGCCTGCGGGTCCAGCCCCGCGCGCGCCGCCAGCGCCCGCAGCATCTGGAACAGCCGCACGCGCGACAGATGCGCCTTTCCAGAGGGGAACAGCCACGCCGAGCCCTGGGCCGGCAGCGGCAGCCAGCGCTCGAGTACGCCGCGTGCTCGCGCGGACAGCGGCGCGAGCCGTTCCTTGTCGCCCTTGCCCCGGACGATCAGATATTCGCGCCCCGGTCCCACCGCGCGGCGCGGCAGCGACACCAGTTCGCTCGCGCGCAGCCCCGATCCATAGAGAAGCTCGAGCATCAGCAGCATCCGCACGGCGGCGGCGGGCGGCGCCTCGCCCGAGGCTTCCTCCTCCGCCTGCGCGAACAGCCGATCGACGTCCCCGTGCGTCAGGATGCGCGGCAGCGGGCGGCGCGTCGCGGGGCGCGCGATGTCCAGCGCCGGATTGTCGGCCCGCTCGCCCTCGTCGCGCAGGAAAGCGAAGAATTGCCGCAGCGCCGTCAGCTTGCGCGCCGCGCTGCTCGCCGCGAGCGGGGCATAATGGGCCATCAGCCCCCGCAACGCCGCCGCGTCGGCCCGGACCAGCGGGCCGCGCACTGCGTCCGACGCCTGCTCGAGGTCGCGGCGATAGGCGGCCAGCGTGTTGGGCGACGCCCCGCGCTCGGCCGCCATCATCTCCAGAAAGCGGTCGATCAGCGCGGCGTCAGACATCGGAAGGGCGCGCGCGCCTACCCGTCATTGCGAGGAGCGTAGCGACGACGCAATCCCCAGCCATCGTCCTGCCTTGCCGATCGCTGGAGATTGCTTCGCTCCGCTCGCAATGACGACGGCAAGGCGAAGTCATCTTACCCTAAACCCGCACCAGCGCTTCGGCGGCGATCATCCGCGCCTCGGAACCCAGCCCGGCCTCGCGCAGCGCCCGCACGATATAATAGAGGTGATAGGGCGGCACTTTCGACCAGTCGCCCTGCATCCCCGCCGCCGCCAGCAGCGCCACCATGCCCGGCTCGCGCCGCTCCGCCGCCTGCATGATCGCCCGCGACCAGCGCGTCTGCTTGCCCAGGTCGAGTTCCAGGTCGCTCGCAGCGGAGGCCGCCTGGTCGGCTTCGATGCGGCCCAGCCCGGCCAGCCCCGCCAGCAGGAATTTCGTGCGCAGCGCGCCCGCACTGTCGTCGTCGCCCTTGAAGCTGCCGATCGCCCCGGCGGTCGTGCCCGTCAGCGAGCGCGGCGAACCGACGGCCAGCACGCCCCAGGCGCGGCTGCCGACATCGACATTCGGCACCCAGGCCATCGCATTATTGTCGTAACCGGCGGCCAGCATCGACCCGAGCAGCCGCCACGGATCGCCGCCCACGTCCGTGCCGGTCGACAGCGCCGCCGCGGCGCGCGCGGTCGCGACCAGAGCGGCATAGCGCGCCGCCGCATTGCCGCCCTCGTCCCACAGCGCCTGCATCGCCGTATAGCGCTCCGCGCCGGTCTCTGCCCCGAACGCCTCGCGCAGGCGCGCCGTGCGGGTCTCCAGCGCCTCCGACGGTTCCTCCTCGCCCGCGGCGGCGCTCAGCAGCGAGACATAGGCCTCGCTCGACAGCACGCCGCGCGCGGCGGCGTCGGGCGCGGCGGTGACGCGGTCGCCCATCTCGCTCATCGGCGCGAGCACGGTCCAGCCGCGCATCGGCGCGGGCGCGGCGGCGCGCAGTTCGGCCGGGATCGGGATGGCCGTGGCCGTCGCCATGCCGAAACGCCAGCTCGTCAGCCGGTCGACGCCGTTCCATTCGATCGTCGTCGAACGGCGCCCCGCCCCCGTCGCGCCCAGCACGCGCTCCGCCAGCAATATGTCGAAATTGGCGATCCTGCCGCTCGACCGGACGCGCCCGATCGCCCATCCGGCGGGACCCGCCTCGCCCGACAGGCCGGAACAGATGCCCGCCGCCAGCCGCCAGCTCTGCTCGTCGCCATGCGACAGCCCGGCGGGGACATAGGGGCACAGGCCCGCCGGATCGGCGGTCGCCAGATAGGTCTGCTGCGCGACCGCGACCAGGCGCGGGCTGGCGCGGTCATAATCGACCGACTGCACGATCCAGCGCGCCGCGATCGATTCGCCCATGCGCAGCAGCAGCGCCGCGCGCTCGGCGGCGAGGTCAGCGCCATTGATTGTGTCCGGCGTGTCGATCGCCGAGGCAAGCGCGCGGCGCAGCAAGATCTGGCCCCAGCGCGAGGCGAGCGCGCCGCTGGTCCGGCGCATGATCGCCGCCGCATATTGGCCGCGCACGCCAAAGGCATCGGGGGCGAGTCCGCCCGTCTCCGGCGTCAGCGGCCCGATGCGCGCCAGCAGGCGACGCGCGCCGGGCGGCAGGTCGTATTTCAGCGTGCCCGGTTCCGCCGCCTCGTCCGTCTCATCGGCGCTCGCGTCCGGGGCGGGGGCGGCCGAAACCGGGGCGGTCGCCGTGACGGCGGGCGGCGCCACGCGGCCCGGCGCCGGGGCGGAACCAGGCGCGGAGGACGGCGCCTGCGGCGTGGAGG
>PHEM01000241.1 GCA_002842935.1 Alphaproteobacteria bacterium HGW-Alphaproteobacteria-13
TTGGTCATTTTCGGCCTCCTCTTCAACTCGCACGTTGAATCAGATCAACAGCCGATTGGAAATCCTCAATCGATTCAGACCAACCTCATCACGCTCTAATGTCCCGTTTTGCCGATGGCTGGAGATTGCTTCGCCGCCTGCGGCTCCTCGCAATGACGGACGGTGGCGATGCTTATCAGCCGAACAGCGCCCAGGTCGGCGCATGGTCGCTCGCCTTCTCGCGCCCGCGATGGGCCTTGTCGACTCCCGCGTCGATCAGCCGGTCGGCCATCGCGGGGCTGAGCAGCAGATGGTCGATGCGAAAGCCGTGGTCGCGCTGCCACGCGCCGGCTTGATAGTCCCAATAGGTCCAGACATGACCCGCCGGATGGCGGCTGCGTAGCGCATCGGTCCAGCCATCGCCGAGGATGCGGAAAAAGGCATCGCGCGAATCGGGCTGCATCAGCGCGTCATGCGCCATGGCGCGCGGGTCCCAGACATCGTCGTTATGCGGAATGACATTATAGTCACCCACCAGCACCGCCGGGACTTCCGCCGCCAGCAGCACCTTCGCCCGCTCGCGCAGCCGCGCCATCCAGCGCAGCTTGTAATCGAATTTCGGTCCCGGCTGCGGATTGCCGTTGGGCAGATAGATGGACGCGACGCGCACGCCGTGGACGTCGGCCTCCAGATAGCGCGACTGCTCATCCTCCGCCTCGCCCGCCAGGCCGCGCTGGACTTCGGCCGGCTGCGCGCCGCGCGCGAGGATCGCGACGCCGTTGAAGCCCTTTTGCCCGTGATAGAGGAAGCCGTATCCCGCCGCCTCGATCTCTTTCGTCGGCATCGTCTCGTCGCTCGACTTCAGTTCCTGAAGGCAGGCGATATCGGGCTGCGTTTCTTCCAGCCATTCGACGAGGCGCGGCAGGCGCGCCTTGATTCCGTTGATGTTGAACGTCGCGATCTTCAAGGCCACCTGCCAATATCTCTTTCCGTTCGCCCTGAGCTTGTCGAAGGGCCGTTCTTTTTCTCTGCGTAAAAGAAGGACGGTGCTTCGACAAGCTCAGCACAAACGGCAAAAAGGGTTAGCGTCAGATCGAGAAGCTGGACCCGCAGCCGCAGCCCGAAGCGGCGTTGGGATTTTCGACCTTGAACGACGATCCGCCGAGCGAATCGACGAAATCGACGATGCAGCCGCGCACCAGGTCGATGCTCACGGCATCGACGACCAGCTTCACACCGTCGGTTTCCGTGACGATATCGTCGGCATCGATACTCTCCGCCAGGCCGAAGCGATAAGTGAAGCCCGAACAGCCGCCGCCGTCGACGGACAGGCGCAACGCAGGTTCGGCGCCGCCGCCCTTGCGATCGGCGATCCAGCGGACGCGCGCCGCGGCGGCGGGGGACAGGGCGATATCGGAAAGCTGCGTAGCCATGGCGGCAAGATAGGGAGCCTGCCGCCATTATGCAATTCGCGGCCGATCGGCTCGCAAGGCGCGTCATCGCCCAATGAAAAGGGCGCCCCGACCTTGCGTCGGCGAGCGCCCCCTCCTCTCCGACCTGAAAAACTGCGTTATTCGGGACCGCCCATCGGGAGATTCTTGCCCGTCATCGCGGCGATCGTCATCGAGTCCGACTGGACGAACGGCATCGGATTCACCGGCGCGCCGTCGATGCGGACTTCATAATGGAGATGGTTGCCCGTCGAGCGGCCCGTCGAGCCGACATAACCGAGAATGTCGCCCTTCTTCACTTGCTGGCCCGACGAGACGGCATAGGAGGACATATGGCCATAGCGCGTCTGGATCGCATTGCCATGTTCGACCTCGACATAATTGCCATAGCCGCCGAGCCACTGGGCGCGGCCGACGATGCCGTCGGCGGTCGCATAGATGGGGGTGCCGCGCGGGGCGGGAATATCGATGCCCTGATGGCGCGCGAGCTTGCCGGTGACGGGGTGGACGCGCATCCCATAGGACGACGACAGCGACATCTTCTCGATCGGACGACGCGAGGGGACGGCCACGCCCGTGCTGGCGGTCAGGCCCGTGTCGAGCCGGCTCCATGCCTGAAAGACCGCGCGCGCATCATTGTCCTCGTTCGGCGAGACGATGCCGGCGATGAAATTTTCGTCATCGGGTTCGTCAGGGATGACGATCCCGGCGCTTTCACCATTTTCCGCGGCTTTTTCCGCGGCATAAGCCGCCGGAACGGCCAGGCCGAAACAGGTCGCGGCACAAAAAAACGCACCTTGCCGCAACGATCGCGCCAGAAGAATGTTGATCACTTAATCGACCCCGCATCTGCCATGTCGCCAGTGGCCTGAAAGCCTCTGGTGCCGGTTTCTTTGTCCTGGATGATCGCTCACCCGGCCCGCGAGCCTGTCTGCGGGGGCAATGGTTACGAAGCAATAACGGCATAGTATTCTTGCGTTAAACCGGCGTTCAGGCGCGCCGAGTCGTTGAACGGCGCCTTCAAGGCCCCGCGAAACCGCTCTTTTACGAGCTTTTGCCACGTTTCGACGGCATGGAATCCCCGTTCGTCGCACAGCCAGCCGAACCAGCGCGTCCCGGCGGTGACGTGGCGGATCTCGTCGTCATAGATTCGCGTCAATATCCGCGCCGACGCCGCGTCGCCCGCCTCGCTCAGCCGCGCGATGGTGGCGGGGGTGACGTCCAGCCCGCGCGCCTCCAGCACCATCGGCACGATGGCGAGCCGCGCGAGCGCGTCGTCGGCCGTCGCCTCCGCCGCTTCCCACAGCCCGGCGTGGGCAGGCATCGCGCCATAATGGCTGCCGAGCGCGCGCAGCCGCCGGTCGAGCAGCGCGAAATGCATCGCCTCGTCGGCCGCGACGCGAATCCAGTCGTCGACGAAGGCGCGCGGAAATTCATCGCCGAATCGTCCGACCAGATCGACGGCGAGGTCGATCGCGACGAATTCGATATGGGCGAGCGCGTGCAGCATCGCGATGCGCCCGCGCTCCGACCCGCCCTTGCGGCGGCGCGGCATCCGCGCGGGCGGCAGCAGTTCGGGCTTGGCGGGCCACGCAGGGCGATCGGGCATCGGCGCGTCGCAGCGATGGTCGAGTTCGCCGCGCCGCCACGCCCGCGCGAACGCCCGCGCCGCGCGGCGCTTGTCGTGCGGGTCAGGGGTCAGCAGCACCGCGCGCGCGGCTTCGCCAAGGGAGGTCATATCACCATTCCCGTTGGTCCTGAGGAGGGGCTGAGCGCAGTCGAAGACCCGTCTCGAAGGACGCTGGCACGGCGCCTGGCCCTTCGAGACGCCATTTCGACAAGCTCAATGGCTCCTCAGGACGAACGGGGGATTGAAACCGCATGTCCTACAGCGCCTTCGCCGCCTCCAGCACCGCGTCGGCATGGCCTTTCACGCGCACCTTGCGCCAGACCTGCGCCAGCTTGCCGTCGGCGCCGAACAGGAAGGTCGATCGCTCGATCCCCATATAGGTGCGGCCGTAGTTCTGCTTTTCGACCCATGTGCCAAAGGCTTCGCACACCGTCCCGTCCTCGTCGGAGGCGAGGCGCACGGTCAGCCCATATTTGTCGCGGAACTTGCACAGCTTCGCGGGCGCGTCGCGCGACACCGCCAGCACCTGTGCGTTCAGATGCGCGAATTCGGGCGCGAGGCGCGTGAAGTCCTGCGCCTCGGTCGTGCAGCCCGGCGTGTCGGCCTTGGGATAGAAATAGACGACCAGCGGCGCGCCCTTCATCGCGGCGAGGTCGATGACCGCGCCGTCCGCGTCGGCCAGTTTCACAGGGGGAATCGCGTCCCCGACCGTCAATGCGCTCATCCTTCAACCTCCTGCTGCGGCGGGCGAATCGCGGCCCACCAGTCGGCGATCTCCTGCCGCGCCGCGTCGTGCGCGGCAAGCAGTTGCGGCCAGCCCGGCTCACCGCACGCGCTGGCGACAAGCTGACGCGCGGCGGCGGTCGCGGGTTCCCCCTCGGGCGCGGTCAGGCGCAGCATGACGAGCATCCGCGCCAGCAGCCCATGCGCGTCGCACACCTCCGCCGGAACAAGCCCCGCCGCCTTCATGCAGGCGAGCGCGGCGGCGATGTTGGGATCGTGGCACTGGCCGGTCGCCAGCTGCGTCACCTGCATCGCGAATTCCAGATCGACGAGTCCGCCCGGCCCGCCCTTGATGTCGAGCGGGCCTTTCGCGGGCTTGTGCGCGGCCATCTTGCCCCGCATTTCGGCGGCGTCGCGCGCGAGCTTTCCGGGTTCGCGCGGGACCGCGAGCAGGTCGGCGACGATGCGCGCCACCTCCGCCCGCGCCGCGTCCGATCCATAGACGGGCCGCGCGCGCAGCAGCGCCATATGCTCCCACGTCCACGCCTCTTCGCGCTGATAGCGTTCGAAGCTGTCGAGCGTGACGACCAGCGGTCCCTGCGCGCCCGAAGGCCGCAACCGCGTGTCGACGTCATAGAGCTTGCCCGCCGCCGTCGGCACCGACATCGCCGCCGTCACCCGCTGCGCGAGGCGGTTGTAATAGGTCGTCGCGCCGAGCGGGCGCGGTCCGTCCGATTCGGCGAGATGATCGCCCGTGAACAGATAGATGAGGTCGAGGTCCGACGCATGCGTTA
The DNA here is from genome assembly GCA_002842935.1 of Alphaproteobacteria bacterium HGW-Alphaproteobacteria-13. GTDB lineage: Bacteria > Pseudomonadota > Alphaproteobacteria > Sphingomonadales > Sphingomonadaceae > Sphingopyxis. The sequence continues at coordinate 4,578 of PHEM01000241.1, forward strand.
GCGCCCGCCCGCCGAGCCGCCCCAGCGCCAGCACCACCAATTCGCTGTCCGGCACGCGCCCGTGCGCGGCCGTGAATTCGGCGACGGTCGCGTCGGCGAGCACGCCCAGCGCCGCCTCCGCCAATTCGGAATAGCCCCAGGCGATCGTCAGCGGGTCGGTCGCCCCGGCGACGAGCTGCACGCCATAGGCAAAGCGCCGTTCCCCCACGCGGTCGCGCACGCGGTCGAGCAGCCGCTCATAATCGAGACCGGCGAGTCCATGCGCCCATTCAGCGGCCAGTTCCTCCCTGGTCGCGGGCGCCTCGAACGCACGCTTGTCGATCAGCCCTTCGATCAGTTCGACGCGCGTGGACAGCGCGTCGGCCAGCGTCGGCGCCAGCCACAATATGCGCGTCGCGATTCCGGCCAGCGCGGGCTGCGCCGCGAGCAAGTGGAAGAATCCGATCGCGCTCGGCAGCCCCGCGACCAGCTTGTCGAAGCGCGTCAGCGCGGCGTCGGGATCGGGCGCGGCGCCCAGCGCCTTCATCAGTTCGGGCAGCAATGTTTCCAGCGCGTCGAGCGCGGCGGGGCTTCGCAGCGCGC
>PHEM01000242.1 GCA_002842935.1 Alphaproteobacteria bacterium HGW-Alphaproteobacteria-13
CATGGTCTGCCCCCGACTTGGGCGCGGCGCGGAAGGAGAGGTCCGGCCATGGATGCTGAAACAAGTTCAGCATGACGAAGCTGGACGAAGGTCGGGATTACTCGAAAATCAGCGGCGTGTTTGCAATCGATATAGTCCCCTTTTTCGTTCAGGGACGATTGGCGGATGCGTTTGCGGCGCGGCGCATGAACCGCCTCACGAGATAGAAAAGCGCGGAGAGACCGCTGGTCAGCAAAAACCCCAGAAGCGCCGGAAGCAGGCCGGAACTTATCCATAGGAAGAGACTGAGCAAGACCGGGAAAACCACGCCTGTCGAGGCGAATATCCGGACAAGTCGCGCTGGATCGACAGGACCCGTCCGGGCGGCCTCCGAAAGCGTCGCGATGACGATCGCAGTGCCAAAGCCGAGCGCAAGCACCGGATAAAGCCAAACAGCCCAGACTATATCCGCGCCGGCTCGTGCTTCCATCAACACATAGGCGGCAACGATCAGCGTGATCACGGCGAACAGCAATTTCATGCGCAGGACGAGCATCGGCTTCTGGTAGCATGATTGCCGAGGTCCGCAATCGGACAGCGGCGTCCCCTGCGCTTCGTCCTGTTGTTGCAGGTTGACGATGGGAGAAAAGCCCGCGCCCGGATTCCAAACCCCGAAAATAGGAACGGCGCGAAAGCCCCTGCTTTCGCGCCGTTCCGACGATGGTCGCACAGCGACGCATCGCCCCCCTCCGCCGAGCCGGATAGCCGTGGGTCGCGTTTAGCTTGACGGCTCGGCGAGGCGTCCCTCTTCGCGACATATGCCTGCGGAAGCGGGCGCAAAATTGTAAAAAGCCGACATGAAATGCGCTTAATCTGTTGTTATTTTGCGCGGGCCTGCCCATGATCGGGACAATGACCCATGAGGCACCCGATCGCTTTCCCGCTGCGCCGGTCCATATAGAGACGCGCTTCTTTCCGGTATCGGACGCGCTGCGCCCCTATGCCAGCATCATCTATCGCACCGACATCACCGCTCCGCCGGGCGTGCGCGTCGACGATTATCTGCACCCCGAATGGGCCAATATGCGTTTCATCGAAGGCGATCTGCCCGTCGCGGCGATCGGCGGCGGCGCGCCTGTGACGACGCCGCGCTTCATCGTCACGGGTCCGACGAGCAAGGCCAGCTATTTCGCCTCCGGCTCCATGCGCGCGTGGGGCATCGGCATCCTGCCCGCGGGCTGGGCGAAATATGTCGCGATTCCGGCCGAGGACCTGGCCGACCGCTTTTGCGACGGGGCGGTGCATCCCGTCTTCACATCCTTCGCGCCGCTGGCCAATCGCCTGCCCGGTCTTTCGGACAAGGCGGCGGCGCGGGCGATCGACGATCATTTCGTCGCCCGGCTGGCCCACGCGCCGCGCGACGATCCCGCGATCCTCGCCGCGCATCGCGCGCTAATGGACGACGACCTCGCCAGCGTCGCCGCGCTGGCGGACATGCTGGGCCTGTCCGAACGCTCGGTCGAGCGATTGAGCCGCCGCGCCTTCGGCTTTCCGCCCAAGCTGATGCTGCGCCGCCAGCGTTTCCTGCGCAGCCTCGCGCGCTTCATGCTGGAACCGGAGATGGCGTGGATCGACGCGCTCGACTATCATTATTATGATCAGGCGCAGTTCACGCGCGATTTCCAGCGCTTCATGGGGATGAGTCCGCGCGCCTATGCCGCGCGCCCCAAGCCGATCCTGGGCGCCGCCGCCCACGCCCGCGCCATCGCCGCCGGGGCCGCCGTGCAGGGACTGCACAAGCCCTTTCAGGGTTGATTGCGCAGACCATCCCGTGCAAGCGGCGGCGGATCGAAAGCGGACCTTTCCGCCGCCGGACAGACAGACGACAAGGCAATGACGATGAGCGACACAGGGACCATGCAGGCCGAGCTGCTGAGCGAGATCGCGGCGGCGGGGGAACTCGACGCGCTGGAGGCGCTGCGCGTCGCGGCGCTGGGCAAGGCCGGGCGCATCACCGCGCTGCTCAAGACGCTGGGCGGCATGACGCCGGAAGAGCGGCAGGAACAGGGACCGCGTATCCATGCCCTGCGCGAGAGCGTGACCGCCGCGATCGCCGACCGCAAGGCGGCGCTGGAAAGCGCGGCGCTGGAGGCGAAGCTGGCCGCCGAACGCCTCGATATGACGCTGCCCGCCGACGCGGCCCCGCGCGGCAGCGTCCATCCCGTCAGCCAGGTGATGGACGAGCTGGCCGAAATCTTCGCCGACATGGGCTTCGCCGTCGCGACCGGGCCGGAGATCGAGGACGACTGGCATAATTTCACGGCGCTCAACATTCCGGAGACGCATCCGGCGCGCGCGATGCACGACACTTTCTATTTCCCGCCCTCGCCCCTTCAGGGGAGAGGAGGGAGCCGCGAAGCGGCGGAAGGAGAGGGGAATGTCCCCCTCTCCCCAACCCTCTCCCCTGAAGGGGAGAGGGAGCAGATGATGCTGCTGCGCACGCACACCTCGCCCGTGCAGATCCGCACGATGATGACGGAAGAGCCGCCGATCCGCATCATCGCGCCGGGCCGGGTCTATCGCAGCGACAGCGACGCGACGCACACGCCGATGTTCCATCAGGTCGAAGGGCTGGTGATCGATCGCGGCATCCACATGGGCCACCTGAAATACACGCTGGAGACTTTCCTCAAGGCCTATTTCGAGCGCGACGATATCGTCCTGCGCCTGCGCCCCAGCTACTTCCCTTTCACCGAACCGTCGGCCGAAGTCGATGTCGGCTATAAGCAGGAAAAGGGCCGCCGCGTCATCGCCAATTGCGGACTCGATCCCGACGAATGGCAGGGCTTCGCCTTCGGCGTCGGCGTCGATCGGCTGGCGATGCTGAAATATGGCATGGACGACCTGCGCGCCTTCTTCGACGGCGATTTGCGCTGGCTGTCGCATTACGGGTTCGGCGCGCTGTCGGTCCCGACGCTGAGCGGGGGGATTTCGGCATGAAGATCACGCTCGATTGGTTGCGCGAGCATCTGGACGGCGACTTCACGGTCGAGGACGTCGTCGCCACGCTCAACCGCATCGGCCACGAGGTCGAAGATGTCGAGAATCCGGCCGAAAAGCTCGCCGGTTTCCGCGTCGCCAAGGTGCTGACCGCCGAGAAGCATCCGCAGGCCGACAAGCTGCAACTGCTGACCGTCGATACCGGGGAAACCGTGCTGCAGGTCGTGTGCGGCGCGCCCAACGCGCGCGCGGGGCTGGTCGGCGTGCTCGGCCTGCCCGGCGCGGTCGTGCCCGCGAACGGCATGACGCTGAAGGTCGCGGCGGTGCGCGGCGTCGAATCGAACGGCATGATGTGCTCGTCGCGCGAGCTGGAACTGGGCGACGACCATGACGGCATCATCGAACTGCCCGAAGATGCGCCGGTCGGCACGCCCTTCGCCGACTATTCGGGCGCGGGCGATCCCGTGATCGACATTTCCATCACCCCCAACCGGCAGGATTGCATGGGCGTGCGCGGGATCGCGCGCGACCTCGCCGCCGCCGGGCTGGGCACGCTGAAGCCGCTCGACGTCCCGACGATCCTCGGCGAAGGGGCGCCCGCGACCGAAATCCGCACGGACGACCCCGAGGGCTGTCCCGCCTTCTTCGGCCGCACGATCAGCGGCGTGACCAACACCGCTGCGCCCGAATGGATGCGCCGCCGCCTGGAAGCCGTCGGGCAGCGCTCGATCTCCGCGCTCGTCGACATCACCAATTATGTGATGCTCGACCTCGGCCGCCCGAGCCATGTCTATGACCGCGCCGCCTTGACCGGGGCGCTCGTCGCCCGCCGCGCCAGGGAGGGCGAGACGGTCACGGCGCTCAACGGCAAGGACTACATACTGACCGGCGCCATGACGGTGATCGCCGACGACAAGGGCGCTCACGACATCGCGGGCATCATGGGCGGCGAGCATTCGGGGTGCGGCGAGGCGACGAGCGACGTGCTGCTGGAAGTCGCCTATTTCACGCCGGAGCGCATCGCGCTGACCGGACAGGCGCTGGGCCTGGCCAGCGACGCGCGCAGCCGCTTCGAACGCGGCGTCGATCCCGCCTTCCTCGACGATGCGACGGCGATCCTGACGGGCCATATCCTTGCCATCTGCGGCGGTACGCCCTCCACCGTGGCGCGCGCCGGGACGCCGCCCGCCGCGACGCATCATATCGATTACGACCCGGCGCTGACGGCGACGCTCGGCGGCATCGCGGTGAACCCCGAACGGCAAAAGGACATCCTCACCGCGCTGGGCTTCGGCATCACGGACAATGGGGATGATCGCTGGCAAGTCGCGGTGCCGAGCTGGCGCCGCGACATGGACAGCGCCCCCGACGTGGTCGAGGAAGTCACGCGCATCACGGGCTTCGACGCGATCGCGTCGGTGCCGCTGCCCCGTACGGACGGCGTCGCCCGCCCGACCGCGACGGCGGAGCAGATGATCGAGCGCCGCGTACGCCGCGCCGCCGCCGCCGCCGGTTTCCACGAAGCCGTCACCTGGTCCTTCATCGGTGAGCGCGAGGCCGCGCCCTTCGGCGGCGGCGCGTGGAGCCTGGCCAATCCGATCAGCGAGGATCTGAAAGTCATGCGCCCGTCGCTGCTGCCCGGCCTGCTGGCAGCGGCGCAGCGCAACCAGGCGCGCGGCGCGGACAGCATTCGTCTGTTCGAGATCGGCCGCCGCTATCTGGCGGCGAGCGAGCATGCGACGCTGGGCGTGCTGATGGCGGGCGAAAAGCGCGCGCGAGGCTGGCAGACGGGCAAGGCGGCGGCGTTCGACGCCTATGACGCCAAGGCGGCAGCGCTCGCGCTGCTCGAAGGATCGGACAGCCTGACCGGCGATCCGCTGGTGCTGCCGATTTTGCCGCTATAGCGCGCCCGGGCCCGAGCGCGGCCAATGCCTTACTGCTGCGGGGGCTGGTTCTTTTCAGTCTCGGATTCAGGCTGTGGTTCCGCGTCAGCCGGTTTGGACAGGCTCGCCTGGGCTTGTTTCATCGCCGACCCTGCAGCATTGCCAATTTGCTTTGTGGCTTCACCCACGCCCTTGCCGATGCGGCTGCCCGCTTCGATCACGCTGTGCGGGCCGATAAAGCTGTAGGCGCCAACCGCGATGGGTGCGCGCACATAGCCGGGCACCTCAC
>PHEM01000243.1 GCA_002842935.1 Alphaproteobacteria bacterium HGW-Alphaproteobacteria-13
AGGCTTGCCGGCTTGTCCGGCTAGCCGCAGTTGAGAGGGGGAGAGCGAAGCGCTTCCTTCCCCCTCTCCCAACCCTCTCCCCTGAAGGGGAGAGGGCTACAGGCGCGAATGCCGATTTCTTCACTCAAGCAATTGCATATCGCGCCCGGAAGGCTTAACCGCGCCTCATCGACCGATGAGAGTCATGAAACGGGGCTGATATGGCTGGCAAGGAAATGAGCGCGCGTCCGCGCTCTCCGCACCTTCAGGTGTATAAATGGGGACCGCATATGACGGTCTCGATCCTTCATCGCATAACCGGCGACGGGCTTGCGATCGTCGGGGCGCTGATGTTCCTCGCATGGCTCGGCGCGCTCGCGGCCGGGCCGGAGAGCTATGCGGCGTTCATCGCCTGCGTCTGGCACGATCCGGCGGGCGGCGCCGTGCATCAGGTCACCAACATCCTCGGCAAGATCGTGCTGGTGGGTCTCACCTGGGCCTTTTTCCAGCATCTCTTCTCCGGTCTCCGCCACCTGCTGCTCGATACGGGCGCGGGCTATGAGCTGAAGACCAACCGGCTGTGGTCGATCATCGTCATCGTCGCGGCGCTGCTCGCGACGGCCGCGACCTGGCTCTATATCCTGAAGGAGGCGCTCAATGGGTAATGGAACGCCTCTCGGCCGCGTGCGCGGACTCGGCGCATCGCATCACGGCACGGACCACTGGCTCCAGCAGCGCCTGACGGCGGTCGGCAACGTGCTGCTCGTCACCTGGTTTGTCGTCTCGCTGCTGCGCCTGCCGCTCGGCGATCATGGCGCGGTGATCCGCTGGGCGTCGAACCCGGCGGTCGCCTTTGCGCTGATGCTGCTGGTGATCAGCGTCTTCTGGCACCTGCGGCTGGGCCTGCAAGTGCTGATCGAGGACTATGTCCATGGTGCGGCGCGCCTGCTCGCGCTCGTCGCCCTGAATTTCTATGCGATCGGCGGGGCCGCTTATGGTCTCTTCTCGATCGCGCGCATCGCTTTCGCCGGAGGGGCGGCATGACCGAAGCCTATAAGATCATCGACCATGTGTACGACACCGTCGTCGTCGGCGCCGGGGGTTCCGGCCTGCGCGCGACGATGGGCAGCGCCGAGGCGGGGCTGAAGACCGCCTGCATCACCAAGGTGTTCCCGACGCGCAGCCACACCGTCGCCGCGCAGGGCGGCATCGCCGCGTCGCTGTGCAACAATTCGCCCGACCATTGGCAATGGCATATGTACGACACCGTCAAGGGTTCGGACTGGCTGGGCGACCAGGACGCGATCGAATATATGGTGCGCGAGGCACCCGCCGCCGTTTACGAACTGGAACATGCGGGCGTGCCGTTCAGCCGCAACGCCGACGGCACCATCTATCAGCGCCCGTTCGGCGGCCATATGCAGAATATGGGCGAAGGCCCGCCGGTGCAGCGCACCTGCGCCGCCGCCGACCGCACGGGGCACGCGATGCTCCACGCGCTCTATCAGCAGTCGCTGAAATATGACGCGGACTTCTTCGTCGAATATTTCGCGCTCGACCTGATCATGGAAGACGGCGTGTGCCGTGGCGTGATCGCGCTGTGCATGGAGGACGGCAGCATCCACCGCTTCCGCAGCCAGGCCGTGGTGCTGGCGACGGGCGGATACGGCCGCTGCTATTTCACGGCGACGTCGGCGCACACCTGCACCGGCGACGGCGGCGGCATGGTGCTGCGCGCGGGGCTGCCGCTTCAGGACATGGAGTTCGTGCAGTTCCACCCGACCGGCATCTATGGCGCGGGCGTGCTGATCACCGAAGGTGCGCGCGGCGAGGGCGGGTATCTCACCAACGCCGAAGGCGAGCGGTTCATGGAACGCTATGCCCCGTCCGCGAAGGATCTGGCGTCGCGCGACGTCGTGTCGCGGTCGATGGCGCTCGAAATCCGCGAAGGCCGCGGCGTCGGGCCGCACAACGACCATATCTATCTGCACCTCGATCATATCGATCCCGCCGTGCTGGCCGAGCGTCTGCCGGGCATCACCGAGAGCGGAAAGATCTTCGCGGGCGTCGACCTGACGCGCCAGCCGCTGCCCGTCGTGCCGACGGTCCATTATAATATGGGCGGCATCCCGACCAACTATCATGGCGAAGTTGTCACGCTCGGCAAGGACGGTCCCGACACCGTGGTCCCCGGCCTGTTCGCGGTCGGCGAGGCGGCGTGCGTGTCGGTCCACGGCGCGAACCGTCTCGGCTCGAACAGCCTGATCGACCTTGTCGTGTTCGGGCGCGCGACCGGCCATCGCCTCAAGGAGCTGTTCACGCCCGGCGCGGCGCAAGCCCCGCTGCCCAAGGACAGCGCCGACCTGGCGCTGGGCCGCCTCGACCATTTCCGTAATGCCAGGGGCGGCTCGCCCACGGCGGAAATCCGCGTCGAGATGCAGCGCGCCATGTCGCAGCACGCCGCCGTGTTCCGCACCGACGAACTGATGGCGGAAGGCAAAGAAAAGCTCGCGCAGACTTATGCCCGCATGAGCGACATCGGCATCACCGACCGCAGCCTGATCTGGAACACCGACCTTGTCGAGACGATGGAACTCGACAATCTGATCGCGCAGGCGACGGTGACGATGCATTCGGCCTTCAACCGCAAGGAAAGCCGCGGCGCCCACGCGCACGAGGATTTCCCGAACCGCGACGACGCGAACTGGATGAAGCACACGGTCAGCTGGTTCGACGGCTGGGGCGGAAAGGGCGGCGGCGTCCGCCTCGATTACCGCCCGGTCCACGAATATACGCTGACCGACGACGCCGAATATATCAAGCCGAAGGCGCGCGTTTACTGAGGATATGCGCCGGTGCGCCGAGCCTTGAATCTGTACCGTTTGCCCTGAGCTTGTCGAAGGGCTGTTCTTTTCTTCGGGCGTCGAAAGAAAGAACGGTGCTTCGACAAGCTCAGCACAAACGGATGAGAGCGTGGTTCAGATTCAACGCACGATGCTTTATTCCCCGAACAGGCTCTTCATCGGGTCGAGGTCGGAGAAGGGTTCGTCGACCATCAGGCCCATCAGCCACAGCTTGTAACAGGCGATGGTGAAGAACATCAGCGCGATCGTCCAGACGATGATCGTCTTGATGACCTGCCAGCGCTTTTCTTCATAGGCGGCCCTTGCGCGCGCCCTATAGTCGATGCCCAGCTCGCTCTCGAACTCGGCAACAAGCTGCGCGCGCCGTGTGCGCGAGATGGTTTCCAGGCTTGCGGCCCGGCCGTCGCTGGTCGAACGGCGTATTGCCATCGCTTCGATCCCCATGATCCTGCATCGCACATAGCGCGCAAGCGCTGATAAAGGGTTAACCGTCGTTCCGGAAAATCACTCCGACGCCACGCCGATCAGCTTGACCCGCGCCGAATCGCCGCGCAGCAGCGTCAGGTCGCGGCGCGGCCGGGCGAGGGCGGCGGCGAGCAGGCGCAGCACCGCCTCGTTCGCGGCGCCGTCGACTGGGCGCGCCGAGACGCGAAGCTGGACGGGTCCGTCATCCGCGATTTTCACATCCTCGCGGCTCGCGCCCGGCGTCACGCGCACTTCGATACGCCCGCCCGCCGCCCGCTCGCGCAGCGCGGCGGTCAGCGCGGGGGCAGGGCGGAATTTGGCACTCAGATCGTGACGACCAGCTTGCCGACGGCGGTGCGGTCGCCCAGTTTGGCGATCGCCCTGCCGCCTTCGGCCAACGGGAAGGTTTGCGTGACGCGCGGCCGGATCTTGCCCTTTTCCCAAAGCTGGAACAGACGCGCGATATTGGCGCGGTTGCGCTGCGGCTCGCGCGCGACGAAGGCGCCCCAGAACACGCCCGCGACGTCGCAGCTCTTGAGTAGGGTCAGGTTCAGCGGCAGGCGCGGGATGCCCGCCGGGAAGCCGACGACCAGATAGCGCCCTTCCCACGCGATCGAGCGCAGCGCGGGTTCGGCATAATCGCCGCCGACCGCGTCATAGATGACGTTGGCGCCGCCCGGACCGACCGCCGCCTTGAACATGTCGGCCAGCGCCTTCGACGCCTGCTTGTCGAAGGGGGCATGGCCATAGACGACGACTTCGTCGGCGCCTGCCTGCCGGGCGATCTCGCCCTTCGCCTCGCTCGACACGCCCGCGACGACGCGCGCGCCGAATGCCTTGCCCAGCTCGACCGCCGCGATGCCGACTCCGCCCGATGCGCCGAGGACGAGCAAGGTGTCGCCTTCCTTGATATGGCCGCGATCGACCAGCGCGTGGATGCTGGTGCCATAGGTCATCAGCAGCGCCGCGCCTTCGGCGAAGTCATGGCCGTCCGGCAAGTGGTAGACATTGTGGACGCTGACCGCGACCGCTTCGGCCATGCCGCCGCTGCCGCAGCCCGCAATGACGCGGTCGCCGACCTTGAATTCGGTCACGTCTTCGCCGACTTCGGCGACGATCCCGGCGACTTCACCGCCCGGCGCGAAGGGACGTTCGGGGCGGACCTGATATTTGTCCTCGATGATCAGCACGTCGGGGAAATTGACCGCGCAGACCTTTACGTCGATCACCAGCTGGCCCGCCCCCGCGGTGGGGCGCGGCAGGTCGTCAAGCTCAAGCGTATCGGGACCGCCGGTCTGTTTCGACAAAAGCGCCTTCATCATCGTCTCCTTCATTGTGCCCGCGGTTGCAGCCACGGCTGCGTGCCGGCGATCTTCGCCTCATGCGCCGCGATCGCGTCCGCGCTCTTTTCGGTCAGGGAAATCTCGTCGAGACCGTTCAGCAGGCACATCTTGCGGAACGGATCGATCTCGAAGGTGAAACGGTCCTGGAACGGCGTCGTCACGGTCTGCGTATCGAGGTCGACATGGATCGGGTCGGTCGCCGCGACGTCCATCAGCCGGTCGATCGCCGCCTGCGGCAGGACCACGGGCAGGATGCCGTTCTTGACCGCGTTGCCGGAGAAGATGTCCGAATAGCTCGGCGCGATGACGACGCGGATGCCGAGGTCGCCGAGCGCCCAGGCGGCATGTTCGCGGCTGGACCCGCAACCGAAATTGTCGCCCGCGATCAGGATCGGCGCGCCGCTATATTCGGGCTGGTCGAACAGGTTGCCGGGAACCGCGCGCAGCGTTTCGAACGCGCCCTTGCCCATGCCTTC
>PHEM01000244.1 GCA_002842935.1 Alphaproteobacteria bacterium HGW-Alphaproteobacteria-13
CTCACCGGTGCGCACGAAAGCCGGGAGGGCATCGTACCAAGGATAGCCGATGAAATTGGTGATCGGCTCGTAGAAGGCACGCGGCTCAGGGCCGCCCAGTCGATGCATCTCGCCGCCGTTCGAGCGCCGCAAGGCGCGGCCGAAGGTGACGGCATCGAAGGAGTCGGTATCATCGTAGATCGCCGCGCCAGGCTCGAGGTCGGCAAACTGCGGCACCTCGCGGTAGCTGTCGCGGGCGAGCGTCGGGTACCACAGCGGCAACTGCCGCACCGCCTGCGGGAAATTGTCGTGATACAGGCTCGCCTCTAGCCAGTTCTCGAAGCTCAGGCGGTGGAACGGTTCCTCGCGGATGACCGAAAAGATCGCCTCGCGGCAGAGTGTCACGAGCCGGTCGAGCGCGGCGTTGCGGTAGATTTCCTTGCGGGCGGGCAGGACCAGGACAAGATCGGGCGCGTCGATGACGTCGACCTGCACGGACCACTGGGTGTGATGGACTTCCTTCACGACCGGGAATGCGTGTTTGAGGGTCACGCCGTGGAAGTTGAGCGTCGCCACGTGCGGCGAGTGCCGGTCGCGGAACACGCCGATCCGGAACCCCTCCCGCTCGATGACCTTGTGCGTGTCGGCGAGGAAATCGGCGCGGGCGAGGTCCTTGCCGTTGTAACTGACCGAGAGCGGCAGGAACCGGGCGGCTGCCTCGACGCAGCGTTCGAGCTTGCCGTCAGGCTGCGGATCGAACCGGAAGGCGATTGTCGTGCCGCGCGGCCCGTCGAAGGGCAGCACATCGATGTCGGCCTCGCCGGTCCAGGCATCGCCCGTGATCGCCAGCGAGAACGCGCCGTCCGCGCTCCGCGAACTGACCACGGTGTCGAGGCCAGCAAGGCTGAAGAAGCCCATGCCTGCCGGGTCTTCGCGGGCGCGGCACTCGTCGGGCCAATCGGATGCCCCGAGCGAGAGGAGGTAAACCGGGTCGGCAATTCCGGCGCCGTCATCGCTCACCGTGATGAGGCAGGCGTCCGCCGCGTGATCGGCGGTGACAGTGATGCGGCCCGCGCCCGCGCGGCGGGCATTCTGGAAGAGTTCGTTGAAGATGTCATCGAGGGTCCCGTTGAAAATCCGGGTGACCTTGGAAATCGCTTCGGGGGAGACCCGGGCGCGCAGCTTGGTGATCATGGTCATGAGGTGGTTCCTGGATAGACCGGCACGCTGCCGCAGATCGCAACGGATGCGCGGGCAGCGTGCCGGCAAGGCTGGCTCAGGCGTCGACGGTCTCGCTTGCTTCGACGTCCTGCTCATCGGCAGGTTCGAGGTCGCCCGCATCGCTGTCCGGTTCGCGCTCAACCGGAGCTTCCTCATCGGGCTCGCTAGCCGCGAGCACCCGGAAGCGCATGGCCTCGGGCACCCAGGCGAGCGCAGCTTCCTTGACCTCCGGAGCGACGATGGTCTCGCCGGCAAACAGCTTTTCGCAGGAAGCCGAGAGGTCACCCTTCTTCGAGCCCATGAAGCTCGCCGCCATGGTCGGTCCGCCAACTTCGCTGACATGGGCGAGCAGCGCCTGCTTGCTCACGCGGTCGAAGTAGTTCGCCGAGGTTGGCCGCCAGTGGCTGGCGACGTTGATCCCCATCAGGGCAGCGAGGTGATCGTGCAGGTCGATCGGCTCGGGGCCGGACTGACCTGTCTTCTTGTCGATCCCCATGCTGGCTTCGAGCGTCTTCGCCATGCACCAGGCGAGCCAGCTTGCCTTGGCATCGTCGTCGAGCGCGCTGAACGCGGAGAACCGGTCGACCGTGCGGCGGTGCTCGGTCCACGACAGGTCGAGCGTCTCGCGCATGTCGGCCATCAACGTGTGCGCCGGGCTTTCGGGGTAGTTGGCGAGGTAGAGCGAGGGCGACGGCGCGCGGAGCGTCGTGCCGAGTGCCTGGGCGCTGTAGAGCGCGCGGGAGTCGGCGATGGCGAAGATCAGGTAGTCGAGCGCGATCGCCGGGTTGGAAGCGAGGTTGATCGCCAGAATGTCGCGGCGCTGTACAGCGAGCTCTTCGACCAGCTTCTGCGACAACGGCTTGGGGGCCGGAGCGGCGCTACTGCCCTCCCCTGCTCCGCCTACACCCTCGCCAGCGTCGGACCCGCGGGCCTTGCGGCGTTCGAGTGGCTTGTCGCTGTAGAGGCCGCTCGCGACGGTGGGCTGGCCGTCGGCACCGATGATCACGAAGCAGCCGACATTCGCCTTCATCTCTTCTGGAATCACCGGGGGTTTGTCGTGGAGCGCATCGTAGGCGCTGCTTGCGGCATCCCAGCGGGTCTGGAAGTCAGCGGCAGCGGCTTCGTCGTCCTCGTCGAGCGTCTCGCTTTCGGCTTCCAGCGCCGAGATCGTCTCGAGCAGCTTGTCAGCCTCGACCTGTTCCTCATCGGTGAGCGGGGCCGGTTCGAGATGGACCTGGTGGAGGTCTTCGGTCGCGTTGTACGTGACACGCGTCTCGAGGATCGGGCGCACCCAGGCATAGCCGGAGGTTTGGGCGACCTCGGCCGCAAAGGCCTGGAGCTTCTCACCGGCGATGCGTTGGGCAATCTCGGCATCGATCCAGGTTTCGCCGCCGTCCTCGGTAAAGAGGTCGCGTTCGATCTTGCCTCCAGCGGCGAGGTATTCCGCTTCGCTCGCGAGCTTCGCCATCGGCGAAGACGAGCGGATGGCGCTGTGCGTAACCATGCGGCGGATGGAATCGGGGTTGTTGCCCTGCCAGCTGTTCGACAGTTCATTCCAGACCATCATCTGGCGATCATGGTTGGGCGTCGTCGCATAGGCCTTGGCGACATCGAGCGTGATCTTGCCTTCCTCGAGCGCGGCGAAGATCGGATCGGCGAGGTCAGCAAGCCGCAGGCGGCCTTCGATGAAGCGGCGGGTACGACCGAACCGCTTGGCTATCGCGTCAAGGTCACTGCCCTCGTTGACGAAGTGCTTGTAGGCGCGGATCTCGTCGGTCGGCGTCATGTCGAGCCGGATGACGTTCTCGATCAGCGAGAGCTCAGACTGCTCGGCGGCATCAATGTCGAGAACGCGGCAGGCGACGGGATGGTCCTTGGGGAGCTTTCCTGCGCCGAGCAGAAAGTTGAGGGCGCGGAGGCGGCGGCCACCCGCGGTCACGTCGAACAGGCCCCGCTTCTTGGCGGGCACCACGATCAGGTTCTGGAGGAGGCCCTTGGCCTCGATATTGGCGGCAAGTTCCTCGATGAAGAGGTTGCTGTCATTCTTGCGGACGTTGGCATCGGACAAGCGCAGCTTGCCGAGCGGGATCAACTCGATATCGTTCATGGGAGTGCTCCTGAAAGCCGGACTTGGCCGAGCCCTTCGGCTCGCCCCTTCCAGCCCCCCTCCCCTCACGGTTTCAGGGCGCACCGGGCGTCAGGACCGGGCCCACACCGCTTGCAGCAACCCACAAGCAAAGCCCCATGAGGCATAAATTGTGGATTTATGCCTCAAGATATGACATGGAGTGAGGCATAAACGCAGGATTAATAGCTCATGAAGTGGAACTGGCAGCAGCCGGACTGGCCTGATTTTTGCTGGAACAGCGATGCTCTTGCCGCGCTCGAGGCACGTTTCCTGCAGCAGTCTGGCGTCATGATCGGCGTGGTGAAGCACCTGGGCGAAGAGGACCGCACGAGCGTCGTTCTCGACGTGATGACCGACGAAGCGCTCAAGACCTCGCAGATTGAGGGCGAACTGCTCAACCGCGATAGTGTCCAGGTATCGCTGCGCCGCGAGTTCGGCCTCGAGACCGAGAAGCGCCGCATTCCGCCCGCCGAGCGCGGGATCGCGGAAATGATGATCGACCTCTACCGCGGCTATGCCGATCCGCTCACCGAGGACGTTCTGTCGCACTGGCACCGGTTGGTGCTGAGCGGGCGGAGCGACGTCGAAGCGGTCGGGCGCTACCGTGAACACGAGGATGCGATGCAGGTGGTCTCGGGCGCGCTGCACAAGCCGACCGTCCACTTCGAGGCTCCACCGTCGAGCGCAATGGCGGATGAGATGACCCGGTTCCTCGACTGGTTCGACGCGAGCGGCTCTGCCGGCAAAACGCCTCTGCCCGCCCTCACCCGGTCGGGTCTCGCCCATCTCTATTTCGTCAGCATCCATCCTTTCGAGGATGGCAATGGCCGCATTGGCCGGGCGATTTCGGAGAAGGTCCTGTCGCAGGCGATCGGGCAGCCCAGCCTGATTGCCCTGTCACAGACGATCCAGCGCAGGCGCTCGGCCTATTACGATGTGCTCGAAGCCGCCAACAAGGGCAACGAGATCACCGACTGGCTCGTCTATTTTGCCGAGACCTTGCTGGAGGCGCAGGCGCACAGCCTAGCACTCATCGAATTCCTGCTCGCCAAGACCCGGTTCCACGACAAGTTCCGTGGGCGGCTCAATGCGCGCCAGGAGCGTGTCATTTCTCGAATGCTCCGCGAAGGGCTGGACGGGTTCAAGGGTGGGCTGAGTGCGGCCAACTACATTACGATCGCCGACACGTCGCGAGCCACCGCAACACGTGACCTGCAGGAACTGGTCTCCCTTGGAGCACTCGAACAGACCGGGACGCTCAAGTCATCTCGGTATCACCTGCTCATGGGAGACAATGTCCTACGAGCGTGAAAGGCATTGCGGGCATGGCCACAGACCCAGGCGTCGCGCGTCTGTGGACCTGCCTGGGACAGATTATCGGCATCGGAGAACGGGCAGTTCAATCTAACCTAATACTTGTTATGAAGAGACGATCTCAAGGAGTGCGCGTGGCAGATTTAGATAAGCTTGAGAAGCTGAACCGCCTCCGCGAAAGCGGTGCCCTGACCGCAGAAGAGTTTGAACATGAGAAGGCGCTGCTGCTCTCTGGAAAAGCCGGATTTTCCAAGCCTCTGATCATTGCTTCCGCAATCGCGGTCGCCATAATCGTGCCGACGGGCTTCTACTCCTTCAGGCAGACTACAAGTGACACAAGGAGCCCGATCGTCCCGGCGTCGAGTGCTCCCAAAGGGTTGGACAATGCCCCAGCGGCGGCTGCTCCGCCAACTCAGGTAGCTCGTCCAAACACGGCCAAGGTTGATCCCCCCGTTCCAGATTCTGCGGCGCCCGATCCAACCAAT
>PHEM01000245.1 GCA_002842935.1 Alphaproteobacteria bacterium HGW-Alphaproteobacteria-13
CTCGACACGAACGGATTTTGAGGTGATGCTCTATGCCATGACCCCGCGCTTCAATACCCCCGCGTCAGGTCGATCTGCGGCTGCACGGCTTCGTCTTTGTGCCAGCGGTCCAGATTTTCGAGGAAGCGCTCCGCCGACCGGACGAACATCGTGTCCTGCGCGCGGCCCGACAGATGCATGGTGAGATGCGCATTGTCGAGGCTCCACAGCGGGTGATCGGCAGGCAGCGGCTCGGGCGTGGTGACGTCGAGGAAGGCGGAGGCGATCCGCCGTTCGCGCAGCGCCGCGACCAGCGCATCCTGATCGACGAGGGTGCCGCGCGCGATGTTGATCAGCGTTGCGCTCGGTTTCATCGCGGCCAGCTCGGCGGCGCCGATCATGCCGTCGGTCTCCGCCGTCGCGGGGACGGCCAGGATCACCCAGTCGAAATCGCCCAGGCGCGCGCGCCACTGGTCGGGCGTCAGCGTGCCCGGTCCGGGCGTGCGCCGCACGACGGTGACGTCGACGGCAAAGCCCTTCAGCCGTTCCTCGATCCGCTTGCCGATCGCGCCATAGCCCAGCAGCAGCGCTTTCGATTCGAAAAGCTCCGCCTTGCCGGGCGAGCGCGTCAGCCATTCGTGGCGGCCCTGCGCGCGCACCACGTCGCGATAGCCCTTGGCGATGATGAGCATCCCCATCACCACATATTCGGCGATGGTGATCGCGTTGATCCCGGCGCCGTTGGTGACGATCGTGCCGCGCGCGCGCAGCGTCTCCAGCGGCATCCCGTCGAGACCCGAATAGGTGGAATGCAGCCATTTGAGCTGCGTCGCCGCGGTCATGGCGGCGGCCATCCCCTGCCTGTCGTTCATGTCGAACCAGCCGATCTCCGCCTGCGGCGCGAGGGCGACCGCTTCCTCCCTGCTCAGGAAAAAGTGCGGTTCGACCCAGTCGGGCAGCCGATCCTCGACCAGCGGGCGCATCACCCCGGACATCACGGTGACGGTTCTGCTCATATCCTCTCCTAACCCTGGTCGCCCAGCCGCCAGTCCCAGCCGAGCGCGTCGCCGTCCATCACTTCGACGCCCGCCGCGATCAGCTCGTCGCGCAGCGCGTCGGATGCCGCGAAATCCTTTGCCGCGCGCGCTTCCTTGCGGCGCGCGAGAATCGCCTCGATTCCGGCTTCGTCGATCGTCGCCGCCCTGGGCCGGACGCGCAGGTCGGCGCGGCCGATCGTCAGCAGGTCCAGCCCCAGCACGACGTCCATCGCCGCCAGCGCAGCGCGCTTCTGTCCCGCATCGACCTTTTTCATCGCCGCCGCCTCTTCGATCAGCGTCAGCGCGACCGGCGTGTTGAGGTCGTCCGACATGGCGGCATCGAATTTCGCGAGCAGGTCCGTCAGGCGCCGGTCCGTGGGCGTGGTCTCGTCCGCGCCGTGCAGCACCGCCGCCGCCATCACCAGCCGCTTGAGCCGCGTCAGCGCCGCCCCCAGACCCTCCCACGAAAATTCCAGCTCGCTGCGATAATGCGCCTGAAGGCACATCAGGCGATAGGCGAGCGGATGATATCCCTTGTCGCTCAGCAGCCCCAGGCGCAGGAATTCGCCCGCGCTTTTCGACATCTTGCCCGACCGCTCGACCAGGAAATTATTGTGCATCCACAGCCGCGCGCCCGAATTGGCCGCGACGTCCAGCCCCCCGGCGCAGCAATAGGCCTGATTCTGCGCGATCTCGTTGGGATGGTGAATCTCGCGGTGGTCGATGCCGCCGGTGTGGATGTCGAAGGGAAAGCCGAGCAAAGCCCCCGACATCACCGAACATTCGAGGTGCCAGCCCGGCGCGCCGCGGCCCCAGGGCGAATCCCATTCCATCTGGCGCGTCTCGCCCGGCGGCGTCTTGCGCCAGATCGCGAAGTCGGCGGCGTGGCGCTTGCCCGCGACGGGATCGATGCGCCCTTCGCCTTCGTCCGTCGCCGCACGCGCGAGGCGGCCATAGTCGGCGACGGTCGAGACGTCGAAATACAGGCCGCTGTCCAGCTCATAGCAATGTTTGTCGGCGATCGATCTGGCGAAATCGATCATCCGGGGGACATAGTCGGTCGCGATCGACCATTCGGCGGGCTGGCGGATGCCCAGCGCGCGGATGTCGGCCCAATAGGCCTCGGTATAATGGCGGGCGATGTCCCAGATCGACTGGGCGCGCTCCTTCGCCGCCTTTTCCAGCTTGTCCTCGCCCGCGTCGGCGTCGTCGGTCAGATGGCCGACGTCGGTGATGTTGATGACGTGCGTGAGCTTGTAACCCTTGAACGACAGCGTCCGCCCCAGCACATCGGCAAAGACATAGGCGCGCATATTGCCGATATGCGGATAATTATAGACGGTCGGCCCGCAGCTATAGACACGCGCCTCGCCGGGGTGGACGGGCTGGAAGGTCTCCAGGCTGCGCGTCAGGCTGTTGAACAGCATCAGCGGCGGCGGGGAGCCGTTGGCAGAGGCGGGGGCGTCGGTCATGACCGCGCCATGCCTGCGTCTGCCGCCCGGCGTCAACCGCATTGACGCGGATGGCGGGCGTCACGCGCCCGGCGGCGCCCACAGATCGTCGTTGCCCGCGCCCGTCACGGGATCGTCGACCAGCGGCTCGCCCCTCAGCGGATCAAGCTCGCGCAGCGTGATCAGCGCCGTGGGCAGCGTGATGCCTTCGCCTTCGTCGCCCCCGATGCCGTCTTTTTCCTCGATCACATTCTGGATCGGGAAATCGCTCTCCGTCTCCATCATCGGGGCGCAGACCGCCGGATTGAGGATCAGGCAGCCGTTGAGCGTCGATCCCCGATCGATCTGCCCGCGCGCGGGCGGCGATCCGCCCACGGTCAGCAGCGCCAGCGTGTCGCGGCCCGTGACGGGTCCCGCGCCGCCCAGTTGCACGCCGTTGACGACGATGCGGACATCCGCGCCCGCCGCATCGACGTTCAGCCCCTGCGCGCCGAAGCTCAGCCCCCGGCGATCGGCGATGGCGGTGCCGGTTCCGCTGTTCTGCACATAAAAGCCCCGGCTGACGGCGGCGCTGATGCCTCCGGCGACCAGCGCGCCGTCATTGCTGGTCACGCCGTCATTTTCCGCGAGCCGGGTTTCGATCGCGCGTGTGCCGGTCGCGGTGGCGACGGCGTCGATCGCGGCGGGCGTCGCGACGATGATGTCGCGGGACGCCAGATTGAGCCGTCCCACGGGACCGCCCGCGCCCGCGAGGCGGATCGATCCCTGGCCCGCTATCACCTCCAGCGCGCCCGCGGTGCGAAGGTTCAGCGCGTTCGCGGCGCTCATGCCGTCCAGCAGGACATCGCCCGTCACGCGCATCTTGCCCTCCGTCTCCAGGCTCAGCGAGCCGCCGGTGCCGAGGTTCGACGCGGTCATCACGAAATCCTCGACGATCATGTCGGGCGCGACGGCGCTGCCGATCGCCGCGCCGCTGCCCGGTCCCAGGATACGGATGTCGGTGCCATATAGGCGCGCCAGTTCGTCGGCGTCGATGTGCCAGCCCGCGCGGCTGCCCGTGCCGCCGATGAAGGTCGGTCCCGCGCCGCCGCCGTTCGCGACCGTCAGGCGTTCGGTCGCGCCGCCGCTGCCGACGCTGGCGCCCGGCTGGATCGCGATGTCGCCCGACGCCAGCGACAGCGTGCGGCCCGTGACGCCGCCGCCGATCGACAGCAGGGTGCGGGCCGCCGCGTCGAGATTGTCGGTCACCGCGACATCGCCCAGCACCATCGCGCCGTTCGCCGCCGCCAGCACGGCGTCGGCGGCGGTCAGGCTGGCGACGGTCAGCGCGCCGCCGTCGCTGCCGAGTTCGGCGGTGCCCGCGACTTGTCCCGACGCGACGCTCAGGTCGCCGCTGGTCTGGACGGCGGCGTCGCCCGTTTCGGCCACGAGGCTGGCGAAATTCAGGTCGTCGCCGTCATCGACGCGGATCGATTCGGCGATGGCGATAATGTCGCCGACTGACGACAGATGGCCGATGGCGACGCTGCCGCCGCCGGACAGCAGCGCGGTCGTCCCCTGGCTGACGACCGAATCCGCCGCAACGCCCGCGATGCCCGACAGCGCGACCGTGCCACCTGCCGCGCCGGTGATGGCGATCGCGTCCCCCGCCGTCAGCGCAAGGTCGCCCCCGGCGGCGAACGCGCCGCCCGTGATGCCCGTCGCGGCGTCGCCGGTCAGGTCGCCCGCCGCCACTATGTTCGCCCCGCCGATCGCGCCGCCGGTCGAAAGGAGCGTGATGTCCGCGCCGTCCGCCGCCGCCGTGACGATGGCAAAGCCGGACGCAGGGGAGAACTGGACATTGGCGCCGTCCGCCCCCGCGCCGGTCGTCGTGATATCCTGTGCGGTGATGCCGCCTGCCGCTTCGACACGGATGTCGTCGCCCGCCGTGAAGCCGGTCAGGCTGGCGGTCGTCCCGCCCGTCAGCAGCAGGTCCTCGCCCGCCGATCCGCCCGCGATCGATGCCGCCTGTCCGGCACTGACGCCGACCATGCGCGCGGCGCTGGCGTTCGTCAGCACGACGTCATCGGCGGCGGACACGAACAGATTGCCGTCGGCGACGATGCCGTTGCCGTCGATATAGCCGCCATTGGCCGCCGCCGACGCGGCGATGTCCGCCCCGGAAACGAGCGAGACATTGCCGCCCGCGACATAATCGCCGCGAATGTCGCCGTCCGCTATGACGATGATGTTGCCCGCGACGTCGGACTGGTCGATCGCGACGGTCCCGCCCGTTGTATAGGCGGCCAGCGACGCGTCCCCCGTTACGGGACCGGTCAGCGCGATGCGGCTCGCGCTCAGCACGATGTCGTCGCCGGCATCGATCGATCCCCCTGCGATCCCGTCCGCTCCATCGGCGCTCAGCGTCACGCGCGTCCCGGCGACGATGCTATTGAAGACGATCGACAGGCCGTTGACCGACACCAGTCCGCCTGCGCTGGAATTGCCGAGATCGACGGCGCCGGGCGCGGAGATGACGATATCGCCGCCCGTGATGATCGAATTGAGTCCCGTGCGGAAGCTTGCGGCGCTGGCCGTGAAATCGCCCGTCGCCTCGGCATGTTCGACCGACGCCGCGCCGCTGGCGGCGATCGCGATATCGGCGGCG
>PHEM01000246.1 GCA_002842935.1 Alphaproteobacteria bacterium HGW-Alphaproteobacteria-13
CGCCCTTCGGTGCCGCTTCGCTCCACCTACGGCCAACACTGGCGATGGAGGCGTCAATGCACTAACAATCCGAACGGATCACCAGGTGGGGGCCGGTCAAAAGTCTGAAACGCCCTCTCTTCCGGTCGTGTCTCGACTTCGCTCGACACGAACGGGAAGGTGAGTCAGATTTAACGCACGCCGCTCTAGCATCCGCCCTCAACAGGGTGATCCCGGCTTGATCTTCCCATCGAGATGATCGAAATTCCTGCCATCAGAGCTGGAGATACTGGATGAAATACCCGCTTATGGTTGCGATGATCGCCCTTGTCGGCTGCACGTCGCCCACGACCGCACCGTCGGAAGAGCCTGCGCGCGCGGCGAATCCCGCATCGGTCCATTGCGTGGACCAAGGCGGCAAGCTCGAAATGCGCAAGGGACCAGATGGCGAAACGGGCTATTGCCACCTTCCCGATGGCAGCGTGGTCGAGGAATGGGAACTCTATCGTTCGCAGACCAAGGACGGCGACGCGCAGTAACGCGCCGCCGACAGGCCGTCAGCCGTTCGCGTGGCGGTTCATCCGTTGCAGCGTGCCGAGCGCGGCTTCGAGCGCGAAGTCGATCTCTTCCGGCTGCTCCGCGGCGGCAGGCGCGCCGGGCGTCGGAATCGCGGGCGTGGCGGCGGCCTGTGGTTCCTTCCGGCGGACGAGACCCGCCTCCAGCCGCGCCACCATCGCGCCGAGACTGTTGTCGGCGGGATCGGGCAGGACCGGACCGGCGTCCGCCGTCGCGGGTTGCAGCCAGGGTTCCTCGCCCGCCGCCATGTCCTCGACAGGCGCGAGGTCGGCGAGCACCAGTTCGTCCACCAGTTCGTCGGCATCCGCATCGACCGGCACGTCCGGACCGTCTTCGCGTGCCGGGGCGGAGGGAAACAGCCCTTCGGCGGGCAGGTCGCGCCCGGCACGGATCGGCGGGCGCGGCGGATCGTCGGGGTGAAGATCGGCGCGGCGACGGCGCGGCGCGGCTTCGGCACCGTCATCGGCGGCGTGAGCGCGCGGACGCTTGCGGCGCACCAGCCCCACTTCCTCGGGCTTTGCGATCGACAGGGCGACGATGCCGCCGATCAGCGCCACGACGCCGGCCATGGAGAGCGCCAGCGCGAGCCTGGCGCCATTGCCGATCGGCGGCACGAACAGGTCCGACAGGCGGTCGAGATAAAGGTTCCAGCCGATCGCCGAGACCCAATCCATCGGCATCAGCGCGCCGAACAGGAAGGTCAGCGCCCCGGCCCCGATCATGGCGGGCACGGCCGGTCGCAGCGCGGCCCACAGCCGCCGCCCGCGCCCTTTGGGCCTGACCCTGATTTCGCTGGCGTCGTCCATATCCTGCCTGCCGGCTTTTCCCTTTCGATCAGGCGGCGAGCGGCGCCGCGGCGGCGCGGCCCAGCAGCCGCTGGTAAACGGGTTCGTAACGCAAAATGTTTGACGACCAGTTACGATGCGTCTCGACGAACGAGCGCGCCGTGCGCCGCCGCGCGTCCCACGCGTCCCACGCGGCGCGCGCGGCGAGCAGACCGGCGAGCGCTTCGGCGATCGCGGCGGGATCGTCGGGCGCGAACAGCGTGCCGGTCACGCCGTCCTCGATCAGCTCGCGGTGTCCGCCGACATCGGACGCGGCGACCAGCTTGCCCTGCGCCATCGCCTCCAGCGGCTTCAGCGGTGTGACGAGATCGGTGAGGCGCATCTTCTTGCGCGGATAGGCGAGGATGTCGATCAGCGAATAATAGCGCTCGACCTCTTCATGCGGCACGCGGCCGACGAAATGGATGCGGTCCGCCACGGGCGAAGCCGCCGCCTGCGCCTTCAGCGCCGCCTCCATCGGCCCGCCGCCGACGAGCAGCAGCCGCGCGCCGCCGCACGCCGCGACCAGCGCGGGCATGGCGGCGATCAGGTCGTCGATCCCCTCATAATCGTAAAAGCTGCCGATGAAGCCGATCACCGCGTCCGCCGCCCCCAGCCCGAGACGGGCCGCGAGCGCGTCGTCGCGCGGCGGCGGATCGCCGAACAGGTCGAGATCGACGCCGTTCGGCGACACGATGATCTTCGCCGGATCGACGCCGCGCGCGATCAGGTCGCCGCGCAGCCCTTCGCAGATCACCGCGACGGCGTCGGCGGCCTTGACGGCGCGGGTTTCCAGCCCCCGTGTCAGCGCATAGCGCGCGCCGCCTTCGCGCCCCTTGCCGTTGCCGACCGCCGCATCCTCCCAGAAGGCGCGGATTTCATAGATGACGGGAATGCCGAGCCGCCGCCCGGCGCGCAGCGCGGCCATGGCGTCGAGCACGGGCGAATGGGCGTGGAGCAGGTCGGGCCGCCACGCGCGCGCCAGATCCTCTATGGTCCGCGTCAGCGCGCCGATTTCGCGCCATTCGCGGATCGGCGACGGCGTGGGCGCGATCGGCGGCGTGCGGTGAAAGGTCAGGCCGTCCACCGTTTCGACCGGCGGTCCCGGCACCGGATGACGCACGCCCGTGACGCCCGCGACGTCCCAGCCCTTCGCAATCTGCGCCTTCATCAGCGCGCGCGTACGGAACGTATATCCGCTGTGCGCCGGCAGGCTGTGGTCGAGAACATGCAATATCCGGGTCATGATCCCCGTCCCTGCCAGACAAGCCTTAACGCGGCGTCAACCCCGATAGCATAGGGGCTGGAGTCCGTTATGGTCGATAATTTTTCCATCATCCTGACTCATGCCCTGATGGGACTGGCGCTGTGGCGCCTGCTCTATCGCGACGACCTGGACCATGAAGTCGGCCCGCGCGCGCTGTGGCAGCAGCGCCGCGACGGCGAACCGGCCGGGAAAGACGTGTCCGGCGATGCGTGACCTGATCTTCGTCGCCTTTCTGTTCGCCTTCATCGGCGTCGGGTTCCGGCGGCCGTTCCTGTTCGTGCTGTGCTTCTGCTATGTCGACATCGTCGCGCCGCAGCGGCTGAGCTATTTCCTGCTCAATTCGCTTCCCATCTCGCTGATCGTCTTCGGACTCGCGGTCGCGGGCTGGCTGGTCGCCGACGACAAGCGCGACGCGCGATGGTCGGGGCGGCAGACGCTGCTGGTCCTGCTGCTGCTCTATTGCGGATTGACGACCAGCTACGCCGATTTCCCCGTCGAGGCGCAGGAGAAGTGGAGCTGGGTCTGGAAAGCGCTGTTGTGGGCGATCTTCCTGCCGCTGACGCTGCGGACCAAGCTGCGGATCGAGGCGCTGGTGCTGATCATGCTGCTGTCGGCGGCGTCGATCGCCATCACCGGCGGCATCAAGACCGCCGCGGGCGGCGGCGGCTATGGCGTGTTGCGGTTGCTGATCAGCGAGAATTACGGGCTGTACGAAGGCAGCACCATGTCCTGCGTCGCCATCGCCATCATCCCCCTGATCCTCTGGTATCGCCGTCATGGCACCGTCTTTCCGCCCGGCCCGCTCGTCACGCTGTTCTGCTTCGCGCTGTGCTTTGCCTGCCTGCTGCTGCCGGTCGGCGCGCAGGCCCGCACGGGGCTGCTGTGCCTGGGCGTGCTCGCCATCCTGTCGCTGCGCGCGGTCCGGCACCGCCTGCTCTATATGGTCGGCGCGGGCCTGCTCGCGGCGGCGGCGGTGCCGTTCCTGCCGCAAAGCTATACCGAGCGCATGGAAACGATCCGCGACCATCGCTCGGACCAGTCGGCCTCGACGCGCATCGCGGTCTGGGCCTGGACCTGGGATTATGCCAAGGATCATCCGTTCGGCGGCGGCTTCAACGCCTTTTTGCAGAACCGGCTGCGCGTCGAGACGGTCGGCGCGCAAAGCAGCCCCGACCAGCAGGCCGAGGTCCATGACGAGCAGGGCCGCGCCTATCACAGCGCCTATTTCGAGATGCTGGGCGAACAGGGCTATCCGGGCCTGGCGCTGTGGCTGGCGCTGCACATCGCCGGGCTGGTGCAGATGGAACGGCTGCGGCGGCGCTATCTGGCGACGCGACGCGCCGAAGAGCAATGGATCGCGCCGCTGGCCACCGCGCTTCAGCACGGCCACATCATCTATCTGGTCGGATCGCTGTTCGTCGCCATCGCCTTTCAGCCGTTCATCTATATGATGCTGGCGCTCGAGATCGGCCTGACGACCTATTGCCGACGGCGCGAGCGGGCGGAAGGGTGGCGGCCGATCCGCTCGCGGCCGGAGCCTGCGCGATGAGCGGCCGGTCGCCCGTCGTCATGCTGCCGACCCTGACGGGCGTGCGCGGCATCGCCGCGCTGGCGGTCGTGCTCTATCATATTCGCGGGGGAATGAGCGGGTTCGCGCCGGAGCGCGTCATCGCGGTGCTGGCCCAGGGCTATCTGGCCGTCGATCTGTTCTTCGTCCTGTCGGGCTTCGTCCTGTGGTGGAATTATCGCGATCCGTTCCGCGACCAGGGCCCGCGCGCCGCGCCGCGCTTCATCGTCCGGCGCTTTTCCCGCATATTCCCGCTGCACATCGCCATCCTCACGGCGATGGCGCTGTTCGCGGCGGCGCTGCTGGCCAGCGGACGCGGCGCGGAACCCTATTATCCCTTCGCCTCGCTGCCCGCCCATTATCTGCTGATCCAGAACTGGGGCTTTGCCGACTCGCTGCTGTGGAACGTCCCCGCCTGGTCGATCTCGGCCGAATGGGCGGCCTATCTGCTGCTGGCCGCGACGGGGGGATGGCTGGCGCGGATGCGCATCGGCCCGTGGCGCTTTGCGCTGCTGGTCGTCGCCGTGGCGGCGGGCCTGGGGATATGGTTCGACAGCCGGGGGCTGTCCGGCATCGGCGAGGATATCGCGGCGACGGGCCTGATCCGCTGTCTGGCCGAATTCGGCCTGGGCATCATCCTATGCCAATGGTGGAGCGCCGAACGCGAACGGCGGCGCGGGACCGCCGTCATCCTCGGCACGGCGGCCGGTCTGGGTGCACTCGCGGCGGGCCTGCTCGCGGCGGGCGAGGCGAGCATCATGGTGGCGATCGTCATCCTCGCCCTGCAGGCATCGACGGCGGCGCGGCCGCTGCTGTCGGGACGGATCGCGCAATGGCTGGGCGACATCAGCTATGCCGTCTATCTGTCGCATTATTTCCTGTGGATATTGTTCAAGCTGTTCTTCGTCGACGATCCCGCCGACGTGCATCCGGCCGGAATCGCAGCCTTCGTCCTGCTGACGCTGGCGGTATCGCATCTGCTCTATCGCTATGTGGAAGTGCCGGGACGGCGCCTGACGCAGCGCGCCGGCGACCGCCTGCTGGCCATGGCGGCGGCCAGCCCGTCCCCACACCGCAGCAAGGCCTGACGTCCGCCGCGGCGGGAACCATCGGCGGCAGCGACAGGTTTCGCGTGTCGAACATGGATTTTTGACTTATCGGGGGCGCTCCCCGATCCGATTGCGAGAGGCCCCGCGTGACTTTCTCTATTCTTGCCGCCGCGACCAATCCGCTCGACGACCTCAGCTATTGGTGGGGCGCCAGCGTCGGCTGGGCCGACGACCACTGGTTGCAGATCGGCGTCGCGGTCGGCGCGGGTCTCGCCATCTATATGCTGCTGTCGCTGCTGCGCGGCGTGGCCCTGAAGCGCGCGCAGGCCGTGCCGGACGACCACAGGCTGACGCACATCGTCGGCCGCGTCCTCTATAAGACGCGGTCGCTGGTCCTCGCCATCGTCGCCGTACGCATGGTCGCGGGCTATGCGCAGCCGCCGGGCGCGATCATGCAGCTGATCCAGTTCGTCTTCACCATCGCCGTCGTGCTGCAGGCCGCGATCTGGGCGCGCGAGATATTGCTGGGCCTGATCCAGCGGCGCGCGGCCGAGGGGCATAATGAAACGCTGGCCAACGCGATGGGGATCATCCGCCTGCTGATCAGCGTCGCGCTGTTCGCGATCGCGACGATCGTCATCCTCGACAATATGGGCGTCAACGTCACGGGCCTGATCGCCGGGCTGGGCATCGGCGGCATCGCCATCGGCCTGGCCGCGCAGGGTATTTTTTCCGACCTGTTCGCCTCGCTGTCGATCATCTTCGACCGGCCGTTCCGCGTCGGCGAGACGATCAAGTATGACACCAGCACCGCGACCGTCGAGCGCATCGGGCTGAAGAGCACGCGGCTGCGCTCCGTCAACGGCGAGCTGCTCGTCATCTCCAACACCAATCTGCTGGCGAAGGAGATCACCAATTTCGCGCATCTCCACCGGCGGCGCGTCACCTTTCTGCTGGGGTTCATCTATCAGACCAGCCCCGCCATGCTGCGCGCGCTGCCCGATCTGCTGAAGCGGCAGGTCGAGGCGGCGGGGCACGCGTTCGTCCGGTCGAGCCTCGTGACCTTTGGCCCGTCGAGCCTCGATTTCGAATTGCTGTTCGATGTCTTCGACGACCGGACCGACGATGTGGGCGCCGCGCGGACCGACGTGGCGATCCGCATCGTCGAGGCGCTGGGCGAGGCCGGTTACGAATTCGCCTATCCGACGCAGACCAGCTTCACCGCCGCGCCCGACGGGCGTATGATCATGCCCTATCCCGAGTCCCCGGCCGAAACGCCGCGCGGCTGAGTCCGCGACGCCCCGCTGACGCTACGGCGCCGGGGCGCGGCGGCCAGCCTCTTGTGCGATGCAGCGAAACCGGCCTAGAACGCGTCCCGAACCAACGAGAGAGGGGACAAGACATGGCCACGATCACACCGCAGGAATTGCAGACCAAGGTCGGTCAGCATCTCGGCACATCCGAATGGGTGCTCGTCGATCAGGAGATGATCAACAAGTTCGCCGACGCGACCGGCGACCACCAGTTCATTCACGTCGATCTGGAAAAAGCGAAGCTGACGCCCTTCGGCGGCACCATCGCCCACGGCTTTCTGACGCTGTCGCTGATCCCGATGCTGGGCGCCAGCGTGGACAGCCCGAAAGTCGGCGGCGTCAAGATGGCCGTCAACTATGGCGGCAACAAGGTCCGCTTCCTGTCCCCCGTCCGTTCGGGCAAGCGCGTGCGCAGCCACGTCAAGCTGCTGGAACTCGATGAAAAGCGGCCCGGCCAGTGGCAGCAGACCAATGAAATCTCCATCGAGATCGAAGGCGAGGAAAAGCCCGCGCTGATCGCCGAATGGATCACGCAATTCTTCGTCTGACTACCCGGCGAACCTCCCCCGAAAGATAACCGGATCAAACAGAAGGAACTTCATCATGCGTGACGCCGTCATCGTTTCCACCGCCCGCACGCCGCTGACCAAGGCGGGGCGCGGCTCGTTCAACAACACCACCTCGCCGACGCTCGGCGCCTGGTCGGTCAAGGCGGCCGTCGAGCGCGCGGGACTGGAAGGCGGAGAGATCGACGATGTGATCTTCGGCGCCGCCGTCCAGCAGGGTTCGCAGTCGCCCAACGTCGCGCGCCTGATCGCGCTGCGCGCCGGCCTGCCCGTCACCGTCCCCGGCATGTCGATCGACCGCCAATGCTCGTCGGGCCTGATGACGATCGCCACGGCGGCGAAGCAGGTCATCATCGACCGCCAGGACATCGTCGTCGCGGGCGGCGTCGAATCGATCTCGAAAGTCAGCGGCAGCGGCAAGCTGTTCGTCGAGTCCGACGCCGAACTGCTGGCGATGCACAAGGACGTCTATATGCCGATGATCGGCACGGCCGAGGTCGTCGCCAAGCGTTACAATGTCAGCCGCGAATATCAGGACGAATATTCGCTCCAGTCGCAGCAGCGCACCGCCGCCGCGCAGGCGTCGGGTAAATATGACGATGAAATCGTCGCCTGCAAGGCGAGCATGGCCGTGGTCGACAAGGAGACGAAGGAAGTCAGCTTCCAGGACGTCGTCGCCGACAAGGACGAATGCAACCGTCCCGACACGACGCTGGAAGGACTCGCCAGCCTGAAGCCGGTGATGGGCGAAGGCCACACGATCACTGCGGGCAACGCCAGCCAGCTTTCGGACGGCTCGTCGGCGTGCGTCGTGATGGAAGCCAGGCTGGCCGAAAAGCGCGGCCTGACGCCGCTGGGCCGCTATGTCGGCATGGCGGTCGCGGGCACCGAACCCGACGAGATGGGCATCGGCCCGGTCTTCGCGATTCCGAAGCTGCTCGAACGCTTTGAGCTGAAGATGGACGATATCGGCCTGTGGGAACTCAATGAAGCATTCGCGGTGCAGGTGCTGTACTGCCGCGACAAGCTGGGCATTCCGAACGATCTGCTCAACGTCAACGGCGGCTCGATCTCGATCGGCCACCCCTTCGGCATGACCGGCGCGCGCTGCGTCGGCCACGCGCTGATCGAAGGCAAGCGCCGCGGCGTCAAATATGCCGTCGTCACCATGTGCATCGGCGGCGGCCAGGGCGCCGCGGGCCTGTTCGAAGTCTTCTGACAAACGCTGGAACCCGTCCGGCTGCCCCCATGGCGGCCGGATGGGTTCCGGCCCAATATCCGGCAAGGGAGAAAGATTATGAGCGCCATCGGCCTGATCGCCACGCTGCGTACGCAGCCCGGCAAGGAAGAAGAACTGGAAACCGTGTTCGCCGAACTCGCGTCCGCGGTGCGCGCGAACGAACCCGGCAACAGCTTTTATCGCCTGTTCCGCACGGAAGAGACGGGCGTCTACAAGGTGCTCGAATGCTATGACGACGCGGCGGCGGTCGACGCGCATAGCAACTCCGACCATTTCCGCACGCTCGCCGTCCGCCTCGGCGCCTGCCTCGCGGGCAAGCTGGAAGTCGAGCGGCTGAGCGCAGCCTGACCGCGCGCCGCCCGGCTTCGGAGGAATAAGGTCGCAACATCCGCGGCTTTGCTGCGTTGCTTGGGCAGAGGGGGCAAAAGGAGCACCCCCATGAGCGACGACATCAAGCAGCAATTCTGGAAGGCGCTGGCCGCCAGCCCCAATCTGATGGTCGGCCAGA
Organism: Alphaproteobacteria bacterium HGW-Alphaproteobacteria-13; assembly: GCA_002842935.1. Taxonomy (GTDB): domain Bacteria; phylum Pseudomonadota; class Alphaproteobacteria; order Sphingomonadales; family Sphingomonadaceae; genus Sphingopyxis. The sequence goes on from PHEM01000246.1 coordinate 8,890, forward strand.
CCGGCGAGCGCGAGCATCATATCCCGATGAACGCGCAGCTCGACAAGGATGCGCACGGCGCCTTCTGGTTCTTCACCGCGACCGACAACCGGCTGGCGGGCGGTGGCCCGGCGATGGCGCAATTCGCGTCGAAGGGGCATGACCTCTTCGCCTGCATCGCCGGCACCCTGCGCCGCGAGGAGGATCCCGCCGTGCTCGACAGGCTGTGGAACAACGGCGTCGCCGCCTGGTATCCGGGAGGCAAGGATGATCCCAAGCTGCTGCTGCTGCGCTTCGACCTCGACGACGCGGAAATCTGGACCGCCGATCCCGGCATCAAGGGCCTGTTCAAACTCGCGACGGGCATGTCGATGAAACAGGGCGACCTGGGCGAGCATGCGAAAGTGGCGCTGTAGAACGGCGCGGCGGCGAAGGCGGACGCTTTTCCGCTAGGACGGTCATCGAACTGCGCTAAGGATAGGCGCGATGACCGGCAAATCCCTTTCCGAACGCGTCGGCGAGCTGGGTCACCGCCTCGCCGTCGAGGCCCATGCGGCCTGGCTCGCCGCCCGCGACGCGCGCACCCCGTGGCCCGCGCGTCTGCTGGCGGTCGCGGTCGCCGCCTATGCGCTGTCGCCGATCGACCTCATTCCCGATTTCGTGCCGGTGCTCGGCTGGATCGACGACCTGCTGATCGTGCCGCTGGGCCTGTGGGCCGTGCGGCGGATGATTCCCGACGCGCTATGGTCCGAACTCCACGCCGCCGCCGAAGCCGCGAGCGAACGCCCGTCGAGCCGCGCGGGCATGGCCTTCATCCTGCTGGTGTGGGCGGGGCTGCTCTATATCGTCTATTGGTCGGTGCGCACGTCGCCGTGGCATTGATAGTCGTCGCCCCTGCGAAGGCAGGGGCCGCTAGCGGCCTGACGCAGCGAGCCTTGGCGTAAAACGACAGCGGCCCCTGCCTTCGCAGGGGCGACGAGCCTTTCTACCCCCCGTTGGCGCGAATCCACGCCTCGACCGCCGGGGCGATCTCGTCGCGCCATTTCTTGCCGTTGAAGATGCCGTAATGGCCGACGCCCTTGACCATCAGATATTTCTTCCGCTCGGCAGGCAGCGTCTTGGCGATCGTCAGCGCC
>PHEM01000247.1 GCA_002842935.1 Alphaproteobacteria bacterium HGW-Alphaproteobacteria-13
CATCGTGCTGCACCTGATCGGGCAACTGCAATCGAACAAGGCCGAGGACGCCGCGCTGCTGTTCGACGCCATCCATTCGCTCGACCGCCCGTCGCTGGTGTCCGCGCTCGCCCGCGCCTGCGACAAGGCGGGGCGGCAGCCGCTGCTGTTCGTGCAGGTCAATGTCGGCGACGAGACGCAGAAGGGCGGCTGCGCGGTCGCCGACCTGCCTGTGCTGCTGGAACAGGCGCGGGGTGCCGGGCTGACGATCGCGGGGCTGATGGCGATCCCGCCCGCCACCGTCGAACCCGCGCCCTATTTCGCGCTGCTCGACGAACTGGCGGAGCGCCACGGCCTGCCGCTGCGATCGATGGGGATGAGCGGCGATTATGAAACGGCGGTGATGCTCGGCGCGACGCATGTGCGCGTCGGCACGGCGCTGTTCGGCACGCGGGAATAGCGCCGCCCTTGCAGGCACGGCGCGCCGGTCCGATATAGGGCACAGAAGGACGCGGCCCCGCGCCGCGCGTGCAGGAGTCCGCCCGCCATGACCGAACCCATCACCACCAAGACCGAACTCGACCCGATGGCCCATCATGTGCTGCGCGAAGGCGGCACGGAACGGGCGTTCACGGGCAAATACACCGATTTCAAGGGCGACGGCGTCTATCGCTGCGCCGGATGCGGCGCGCCTTTGTTCGACAGCCGCACCAAATATGACAGCGGATCGGGCTGGCCCAGCTATACCGCGCCCGCCAGCGACGCCGCCGTCAGCGAGCACCGCGACGCGAGCCACGGCATGATCCGTACCGAAGTGCGCTGCGCGGCGTGCGAAGGGCATCTGGGCCATGTCTTTCCCGACGGTCCCGGTCCCGCGGGCCTGCGATATTGCATCAACAGCGCGGCGCTTGACTTCGCCGGGCGCGGGCGGGAAGAGGCGAACAGCGGCGAGGGCTGAACCGGCCCGCCGGGCTGCCCGCCCGAACCCTGTGACGATCGGGACGCAGCGAGAGAAGGAACAGTCGTTTGCGCCGCGAAAGACAGCAGGCATCCTCGCGTAAATCATCGTCCGGGGGATCGTCCGGAGGCAAGGGAAGCGGCGGCGGCTCCGCTTCCTCGGCGCGGTCGCGCCTTCGCATCTGGACGCGGCGGATCTTTCAATGGACCCTCGCGCTCGCCTTCATGGGCGCGGTCGCGCTGGCCGTCGCGGTCGGCATCGCCGTGCAGCGTATGCCGAGTTTCGAGGAGCTGAAGAAATCGCCCGCCGGGCAGACCATCCGCGTCCGCTCCGCCGACGGCACCGTCTTCCTGTCGCTCGGTCCCAATTACGGACGCTGGCTGAGCCTGCGCGAGACGCCGCAAGTGATGCAGGACGCGATGGTCGCGGTCGAAGACCGGCGCTTTCGCTATCATCCGGGGCTGGACCCCGTCGGCATGACGCGCGCGGCGGTGCTGGCGGCGGAGAATTACGGCACCGGACGCCGGATGCAGGGCGCATCGACGATCACGCAGCAGCTGGCGCGCAACGTCTTTCTGTCCAACAGCTATGATTTCCGCCGCAAGCTGCGCGAGATGATCCTCGCGCTCGCGCTCGAATGGAAATTCTCGAAGGACGAGATCCTCGAACTCTATCTGAACAAGGTCTATTTCGGCGGCGGCAGCTATGGCATCGACGCCGCGTCGAACAGCTTCTTCGGCCATAGCGCGACCGAATTGTCGCTGTCGGAGGCCGCCGTGATCGCCGGGCTGGTCAAGGCGCCGTCGCGCTATTCGCCGACCGCCGACGCGCAGGCCGCGCTGGGCCGCGCCGGGGTCGTGCTGGGCGTGATGGTCGACGCGGGCGTCCTCACCCAGGCACAGGCCGACGCGGCGGAACCCGCGAATGTCCAGCTCGCGAAGGAGACCGGACAGAACAGCGCGCGCTATTTCACCGACTGGGCGCTGCCGCAGCTCGACATGCTGATCGACGAAGGCAGCGAGGCGCTGGACGTCTATACCACCATCGACCTCGATATGCAGCGCGCGGCGACCGCGTCGATCCAGGCGAACACGCCCGGCGGCGTGCAGGGCGCGCTGGTGTCGCTCGACCGCGACGGGGCGGTGCGGGCGATGGTCGGCGGCACCGACTATGTGACGTCGAACTACAACCGCGCGACGCAGGCGATGCGCCAGCCGGGATCGGCGTGGAAGCTGTTCGTCTATATGGCCGCGCTGGAAGCGGGCTATAAGGTCGACGACCAGGTGGTCGATGAGCCGGTGACGATCAACGGCTGGTCGCCGCGCAATTCGTCCGGCCGCTTTGCGGGAGCGATGAGCCTGCGCACCGCCTTCGCCTATTCGGTCAACACCGTCGCGGCGAAGCTGGGCGACGAGATCGGCTTTTCCGCCGTCGCCAACATGGCACGCCGGTTCGGCATCACCACCCCCGTCAACACGCAGCCGTCGATGGTGCTGGGCAGCGCGGAGGTGCGCGTGATCGACATGACCGCCGCCTTCGCCGCCGTCGCGCGCGGCGGCGTGTCGGTGCAGCCCTATGGCATCACCAAGGTGACGACCGCGGGCGGCGACCTGCTTTACCAGCGCCCGGCCGAGCGCGGCAGCACATTGGTCGATCACTGGGTCGCGGCGGGCATCACCGACCTGCTCCAGACCGCCGTCAACACCGGCACGGGCAAGGCCGCGCAGATCGGCCGCCCCGTCGCGGGCAAGACCGGCACGACATCGAGCAACAAGGACGGCTGGTTCCTGGGCTTTTCGAGCGGGCTGACCACGGGCGTGTGGATGGGCCGCGACGATGCCAAGCCGGTCGGCGGGCTGCAAGGCGGCCGCGCGCCCGCCAAGGCCTTTGCCGACTATATGCGCGTCGCCGTCGCCAGGCGGCCCGTCGAGGCGTTCGACACCGAAGTCGTGCTGCCCGAATGGCAGCTGGAAGAGGGCGGCGACGCCTATTTCGGCGAACCGGGCGAAGAGGGGCTGGTCGACGAGAACGGAATGCCGATCGAGCTACCCGTCGCCGCCCCGGTCCCGAACGACAATGGTCCGCCGCCGCCGGACGGCGGTCCCGTGCTGAACCAGCAATGGATCGAGGAACAGACAGGCCGCCGCCCCCCGCCGGAACCCCGCGCGCCGACGCCGCCGAAAATACAGGTCCCGGCGCCCAAGGCCCCGCCGCCCCCGCGCCAGCCAGACGCGGAGGGGATTTATTAGGGCGTGATCGACATTGAATGAAACACCGCCGTGTCCCCGCGAAGGCGGGGACCCATCTCCTGCTGGTTCAACATCGCACCAACCGGAGATGGACTCCCGCCTTCGCGGGAGTACGCAGCTTTATCCAGCTAGGACGATCATGCTCTAACCCCGCAGCCTCGACTTCGCTCGGGGATACGGGGATTCGGATTTCGTGCGATTTGCCCTAAATCCGAACCGCCTCCCCGAACCGATAGCGGTGCAGCCCCCGCCCCTCGCGGCGCAGCCAGTCACGCGCGGCGGCGACGTCGCCGTCGTGCAGCTGCGCGACCAGCGCGTGAAAGGCCGGGCCATGGTCCATGTGCCGCAAATGCGCGACTTCGTGCGCGACGGTCGCGCGGCGGACATGGTCGGGGACCATCACCAGCCGCCAGCTGTAGCGCAGGTCGCCGCCCGCCGTGCAACTGCCCCAGCGGCTGCGCGGGTCGCCGACGCCGACGCGGCCGACGCGCAGCCCCGCCGCCGCCGCGATGGCGCGGCTTTCGCGCTCCATCAGCGCCAGCGCCTCTGCCTTCAGCCAGCGTTCGATGCGCCGCCCGACCGTCTCCGCCGGGCCGCCGACGCGCAGCGCCTCGCCATCCAAGCACAGGGCGCGCGGGGCGGTGGGCGACCAATCGATGCGGCGCGGAATGCCGAACAGCGGCAGCGTGACGCCCGGCCCGACGCACACGGGACCGGCCGCCTGACCGACCTGCCGCGCGATCCACAGCTGCTGCTCGCCCGCCCAGGCGAGCGCGCGCGCGGCGCTGGCGCGGCACGGCAACGTCAGCCGCAGCTCGCCGCGCACGCCGTCGAACACCAGCCGGTAACGCCGCGCGCGGGCATGGGAGACGAGGCGCACGGGCCAGTCGGTCTCGCCGACCCGGATGCGCGGACCGTCGCGGTCGCCGTCAGACGACGCGTTCGACAAGATGATTCTCCAGCGGTCCGGCGACATCCTCGCCGACCGTCCAGCCGACGATCGACTGGCCCGCGCGGTGCACGGCATCGCGGTCGCCGCAGACCAGATAATGCCAGTCGGGCAGCGGCTGCCCTTCTGCACGCAGGCGATAGGCGCAGCTTTGCGGCAGCCATTCGAGATCGTCGACCCTGGCGCGCGTCAGCGTCAGGCAGTCGGGGACATGACGGCGGCGATGCTTGTAATCGCCGCACCGCGCGGTGGCGAGGTCGAGCAGGCGGCAGGCGACATTGGTCGGATAGATACGGCCACTATCCTCATCCTCCAGCTTGTGCAGGCAGCATTTGCCGCAACCGTCGCACAGCGCCTCCCATTGGCCGTGGTCCAGCGTGGCAAGCGGCGCTTCCCAAAAGGGCACCGCCCCGGCGCCGGTCATTTCACCCACTTCGCCAGGTCGGCGGCGACCTTGTCGGGCGCGCCTTCGTCCGCGTCGGTGGACGGGTCGTCCAGCGGCACCAGCGCCAACGGCTTGCCGTCGGGGTCCATCAGGAAGGCGAGCTGCGTATGCGCCATCAGATAGCGGTCGGGCGCGGACCCGTCGACCTTGTGATAAGTGACGACATAGGCCTTTGCCGCCGCCGCGATCTGATCCGGCGTGCCCGTCAGGCCCAGCAGGCGCGGGTGATAGCGCGCGACGAACGGCTTCAGCGCCGCGGGCGTGTCGCGCTCGGGATCGATGCTGATGAAGATCGGCTGGACCTTTGCGCCGCGCGCCGCGTCGCCCTGTTCGAACAGGGCCAGCCCGCGCATCAGCTTTTGCAGATCGACCGGACAAACGTCGGGGCAGAAGCTGTAGCCGAAATAGACGAGGCGGTATTGGCCCGCAAAATCGCTGTCGCGAACAGTGCGCCCCTCCTGGTCGGTCAGCGTGAAGGAGCCGGGCCGCACGCCGACAGCCCAAGGCCCAGTGCGAGCATCAGGCTTGCGCGGACAAGCCTTTGTCCGATATTCGCTTCATTCATCATGCGGCCAGCCTTGGTCGGCTAGCCTTGGAAAATCAACCTTGTCGTGGGGGCACTCACCGATGTTTCGCCATGCGGTCATCCGCTTCGCTTCGCTCTTCCTCGCCGCCGGCGCCGCCGCCGCGCTGTCCGCCCCGCCCGCCTTCGCGCAGTTCCGCGGCGGCTATGCCTTTCTGCAGGCGGTGGAGAGCCGCGACGGCACCAAGGCGACCGACGCGCTGAAGGACGATCCGGCGCTGGTCAACACGCGCCACCCCGACAGCGGCGAAACCGCGCTCGCCATCGTCACCAAGCGCCGCGACACGACCTGGCTGCGCTTCCTGACCGGCAAGGGCGCCGACCCCGCGATCGCCGACCGGCAAGGCGTCACGCCGCTGATGCACGCGGCGCTGCTCAACTTCACCGACGGCGCCGACGCGCTGCTCGAGGCCAAGGCCCCGGTCGACCAGACCAACCGGCGCGGCGAGACGGCGCTGATCCTAGCGGTGCAGTCGCGCAATCTGGCGATGGTGCGCCTGCTGGTGCAGCGCGGCGCGAACCCCGACAGGGCGGACCATGTCGCGGGCATGTCGGCGCGCGACTATGCCCGGCGCGACGACCGCACCGGCCAGATCGTCGCGCTGCTCGACGCCAAGCCGGACGCCGCGCCGCAGCGCCAGTTCGGGCCGACCTTCGGGCCGGAATGATTCGTTCGATATCCATGACCTGCCTTGTCCCTGGCAGGTCGCGCTTTTTTGTTTCACGCGAAGACGCGAAGAGGTCGTGCCTGCCGCGAAGCGGCTTTTTATTCCAACGGCAGAGCGAAGCGCGCCGTCGAAAGAGAAAGGGGCCTTTCGGCCCACGCCACCTTCTTCGCGCCTTCGCGTCTTCGCGTGAAACAAGGCTGCACCATCCTGTCGCATAAACCGCACAGCCATCAATGTGATTCTATCATTGACGATCACATTATGATGTGAGACATGCGAATCATGTCCATACAGCTCATCGATCGCATCCGCGCCATCGTCGAAGACGGCGCCATGTCCCGTTCGGGCTTGGCGCGCGCCGCGGGTCTTCACGCCAACAGCCTGCGCGAACTCGACTCGCCGGGCTGGAACCCGACCGCCGACACGCTGCGCAAGCTGGAGAACTGGCTGGCGAACGACAGCGACGTGTCGCCGATGGCCAGCCCCGAAGAGATCATCGCCGAGGCGCCCAACGGCCGCATGTTCATCCTTGTCGATGACGAGGATCGCGAGAATGAAGGCGACCTGATCATCCCGGCGCAG
>PHEM01000248.1 GCA_002842935.1 Alphaproteobacteria bacterium HGW-Alphaproteobacteria-13
TTCGGCGGCTCGCTGGTTCGTCCGGAAGCCACCGGCTTCGGGCAATTGCAAGCGCCGGGCGATGCTCGGCGTGATCGGCTGGGTGTCGATGCCGATCCACGGCTTGGGCAACTCGCGCAGTCCGCTCCCGCGCGCCGCGCGCTCGGCCAGCGTCGAGCGTTTCGGCGGCGCCGGTTTCTGCTTCGCCGCCTCCGCCGCTTCGGCGCCCAGCGTCTCGCGCGTCACTTCATCGGCCTCGGTCGAATCATATGCGACCCCCATCATGTCGGCGAGCCGCTGATATTCCGCGCGCTTTTCGGCGTTACGGCGCGTCGTCTCCTTCGCGCGGGCGACCCATTCGGCGCGAATCTCGTCGGCGCTGCGATCGGCCTTCCAATTTTCGAAATAGATGATCTGCCGCTTCGGCGCCTCATAGGGGATCAGATATTGCGATACGCCGTGAAAGACGATGTAGGTCAGCGCCGCCGCGACGCCCCAGATCGCCCAGCGGTGCGGACGCGGTTCGCGGATATAACCCCAGAAATCGCTGATGCCGCCGCCGACATCGACTTTGTTGAACATCCTCATGCCCCCAAGTCTAGGCGATCGCGTCCGCCTTGGCGAGAGGCCGCGGCGCGCCCCCCTTCGAAGGGCAGCGGACAATGGGATTGCAAAAAATGCAATCCCGGATGTTCTTTTCGCAGTTGCACAATTCATTGTGCGCTGCAATATCACACTTGCCTTTTAGGCATCCTCTCCCAAAACTTCTACGGGCCGCCCTTGGGCGGCCCTTTTTTTCGACTTTTTTGGTTGAGAGATGATTCGGGCCGCGTCGCCTCGCGAATCGCTTCGCGAAACATGTACCATATCGGTAAATCGGGATGGTCAGGCGGCGAGCGCGGCGGACGGGCGGTCGATGGGGGCGCAGGCCGCCGCCAGCCACGCGCGGTCCGCATCGTCCATCGCCGGTCCCAGCTTTTCCAGCACGGCGGCATGATAGGCGTCGATCCAGTCGCTCTCCGCCGCCGACAGCAGCGCCGCATCGATCAGGCCGCGCGCGATCGGCGCGAAGGTGATCGTCTCGAACCCCAGCATCTCTTCCTCGGCGCCGTCGATGGCGAGCGGGACGACAACGACCAGATTCTCGATACGGATGCCGAAGCTGCCCGCCTTGTAATAGCCGGGTTCGTTCGACAGGATCATGCCCGCGTGCAGCGGCTCCTCTGTCCCCGCCTGCCCGCCCGACGGCTTGGCGATGCGCTGCGGCCCTTCGTGGACGGCAAGGTAGGAACCGACGCCGTGGCCCGTGCCATGAGCGTAATCGACGCCGTCGGCCCACAGATATTGCCGCGCGAGGATGTCGAGCTGGCTGCCGCGCGTCCCCTTGGGAAAGCGCGCGGTGGCGAGCGCGATATGGCCTTTCAGCACCTGCGTGAAGCGGCGGCGCATCTCGGCGGTCGGCGCGCCGATGGCGATGGTGCGCGTGATGTCGGTGGTGCCGTCGGCATATTGGCCGCCCGAATCGACCAGATAGAGCGTCCCCGCCTCGATTCGCCGATTGCTCGTTTCATCCACCTTGTAATGCGGCAGCGCGCCGTTGGGACCGGCGGCGGAGATGGTGTCGAACGACAAATCCCGAAGCGCGCCGCTTTCGTCACGAAACGCGCGCAGCTTCGCCGCCGCGCCCAGTTCGTCGAGCCCGCCCCCCGGCGCGGCCGCCTCCATCCATTTCAGGAAGCGCGCGACCGCGACGCCGTCGCGGACATGCGCGGCGCGCGTGCCCGCCAGTTCGGCGTCATTCTTGATCGCCTTGGGCAGCACGGCGGGGTCGCGGTGACGCTCGATCGTCGCGCCCGCCGCCTCCAGCGCGGTGAAGATGGCGGCGACGGCACGGTCGGGATCGACGGCGACGCGCTTGCCGCCCAGATCGGCGAGCGCGCCCTCGAACGCGGCGTGGTCGTGGACGCGCACGCTGTTGCCCAGATGCGCGCGCACGGCGTCCGTGACCTTGCCCGGCGCGATGAACAGGTCGGCGGTCGCGTCGGCGTGGAGCAGCGCGAAGGCCAGCCCGACCGGCGTGTGCGCGACGTCCTGCCCCCGGATGTTGAAGGTCCAGGCGATCGAATCGAGCGCCGTCATCACCGCGGCGTCCAGCCCCTTCGCCTTCAGCCAGTCGGCGATGCCCGCGCGCTTGTCGACGGCGCTTTGCCCGGCCAGCGCCGTATCGTGGACCGCCACGGGCGCGGCACTGGGGGCGGGCCGGTCGTCCCACACCGCATCGACGGGATTGCTCTCCACCGCGACGAGACTCGCCCCCTTCGCGGCCAGCGCACGCTCGGCGGCGCGCGCCCAGTCGATCGCGTGCAGCCATGGGTCATAGCCGACTTTCTGCCCCGCGCGGACATTCGCCCCCAGCCATTCGGCGACGCTCGACTGCGGCACGCCGACATAATCGTACAGCGACCCGTCGACCTGGTCGCGCACCTGCACGGTATAGCGGCCATCGACGAACACCGCCGCCTTGTCGGGCAGCACCGCCGCCGTCCCCGCCGACCCGCCGAACCCCGTCAGCCACGCCATGCGCTGCGCATAGCCGCCGACATATTCGCTCATATGCTCGTCGCTGATCGGTACGACGAAGCCATCGAGACCCTGCGCGGAAAGCTGCGCGCGCAGGCGGGCGAGCCGGTCGGCATGGGGGGAGCCGGGGTTGGCGCTGGACATGGGGCGTTCCTTGTTCCTACATCGCGGCCAGCCGACCCGGCCGGGGCGGCGTCGCGGGAGTTTGTCATGCGCTCTATCTGGATGTTTCTGGCGGCAATTGCCACCCCGCTTGTCGCGTTGCCCGGCGCCTTCGCCACAGAGAAAGAGACGAGATTGACCCACAGCCCCGCCCTCGTCGCCGAAAAGCGCCCGCACGAAATGACACTGCATGGCCGGACGCTGTCCGACCCGTGGCACTGGCTGAAGGACGAAAGCTATCCCGTGGTCGATGACGCGGACATCCTCGACTATGTGAAGGCCGAGAACGCTTGGTTCGACGCCGCGATGAAGCCGCACGCGGCGCTGGTCGAAACCCTGTTTCAGGAAATGAAGGGTCGCATCAAGGAAACCGACGCCAGCGTCCCGCAAAAGGACGGCGACTGGCTCTATTGGGTCGAATATGAGGAAGGCGCCGAATATAAGAAATGGTATCGCCGCCCCGTTTCTGGCGGCGAGCCGCAATTGATGCTCGACGAAACGGCGCTGGCCGAAGGCAAGGATTATTTCCGCCTGTCCGACCTGTCGGTCAGCCCCGACGGCCGGATCATGGCCTATGCCGTCGACGACAATGGATCGGAGCGTTTCGAGGTCCGTTTCCGCGACCTTGCCACGGGCGAGGCGCTGCCCGACGTCATTCCCGGCACATTGTCGTCGCTGGTGTGGACGGCGAACAGCGACGCGCTGCTCTATGGTCTCGCCAACGAGAATTGGCGCACCGACAATGTCCATCTGCACAAGCTCGGCACGCCGGTCGCAGAGGACAAGTTGCTCTATAAGGAGGAGGACATCGGCTTCGGCGTCGGCATCGGCAAGACCGCGGCCGACAACTGGATCGTCATCGCGACCGGCGATAACGAGACGAGCGAAGCCTATCTCCTCCCCGCCGCCGACCCGCAAGCAAAGCCGCTGCTCGTCGCGCCGCGGCAAAAGGGCCGCGAATACAGCGTCGATGAGCGCGAAGGCACGCTCTATATCCACACCAACGACGATCACCCGAACTTCCGCATCGCGACGGCCAGCCTCGCGAAGCCCGGCGAGTGGACGACGCTGATCCCCGGCAGCGATCACAGCTACATCACCGGGCTGGCGATCTTCCGCGATTATTTCGTGCTGGAAACGCGCGAGGACGGGCTGGACCAGATCGACGTGCGCCCATATGACGCGCCGCTGACGCCAGGCCGCATCGCCTTTCCGGAGGCGACCTATGTCGCGGGGCTTGGCGACAATCCCGAATATCATCAGGACAGGATCCGCATTGATTATGAATCGATGGTCACGCCCGACACCGTCTATGACTATGACGTCAGGGCCGGAACGCTGGAAACGCTGAAGGTCCAGGAAATCCCATCCGGTTACGATCCGTCGCAATATATAACCGAAAGGGTTTCCCTGCCCGCGCGCGACGGGACGATGGTCCCGGCCTCGCTCGTCTATCGCAAGGGGACGAAGCTCGACGGCAGCGCGCCGCTGCATCTCTATGCCTATGGCTCTTACGGCTACCGCGTGCCGCCGGGTTTCTCGACGACGCGGCTCAGCCTGGTCGATCGCGGGATGATCTATGCCATCGCCCATGTGCGCGGCGGCGACGATCTGGGGCGGGAATGGTATCTGGCGGGCAAGCTGGACCGGCGCAAGAACACGTTCCACGACTTCATCGACGTGGCGAAGGGGCTGATCGCGAAGAACTATACCAGCGCGGGCAAGATATCGATCGAGGGCCGCTCGGCGGGCGGGCAGGTGATGGGCGTGGTCTATAACGAGGCGCCCGAACTGTGGGGCGCCGTGCTGGCGGGCGTGCCGTTCGTCGATGTCATCAACACCATGGTCGACGAAACGCTGCCGCTGACGCCCGGCGAATGGCCCGAATGGGGCAATCCGATCACCGACAAGACGGCGTTCGATTATATATTGTCCTACAGCCCCTATGAGAATGTGACGGCGAAAGCCTATCCGCCGATGCTGGTGTCGGCGGGTCTCAACGATCCGCGCGTGACCTATTGGGAGCCTGCGAAATGGGTCGCCCGGCTGCGCGCGACACGCACCAACGACAGCGCGCTGCTGCTGCGCACCAACATGGGCGCGGGCCATGCGGGCAAATCGGGCCGCTGGACGTCGCTGAAGGAAGATGCCGAGGAATATGCGTTCGTGCTGACGCAGCTGGGCGTGGAGAAGTAACAATCTCACACAAAGGCGCGAAAGCACGAAGAAGTCGGCTTTAGAGCGTCGTGCCGTAAATCTGAGCCACCCCCTCGACCGTTCGTGCTGAGCTTGTCGAAGCACCGTCCTTCTTCTTGCGGCGCCAAAAGGAAGAAC
>PHEM01000249.1 GCA_002842935.1 Alphaproteobacteria bacterium HGW-Alphaproteobacteria-13
GCGCATGGTCCTTCGAGACGCCATTTCGACAAGCTCAATGGCTCCTCAGGACAAACGGGCTTTGGTTCCACTTGAACAGGGCAGGCTCTACGCCCTCTTCCGCCGTTCGTCTTCCCGTTCCGCCGCCGCTTCCCCGGGGGGCAGGGCAGGCGCGCGCAGCAGGCCGCGCTGGGCCAGCAGCGCCGCGGTGTCGGCGGCCGAAGAGGCGCGGCCATAGAACCAGCCCTGCGCCTTCGCGCAGCCCAGGCGCGTCAGTTCGGTCGCGATCTCCTCGTCCTCCACGCCTTCGGCGGTGATCGGCATCGACAGGCTTTCGCCCAGCCGCACGATGGCGACGACGATCGCATGCGCGTCCGCGCTGCCGCGCATCGCCGCGATGAAGCTGCGGTCGATCTTGATCCGGTCGAACGGCAGCGCGCGCAGATGCGACAGCGAGCTGTATCCCGTGCCGAAATCGTCGAGGCTCAGCGACACGCCCTGATTTTTGAGGCTGGTGACGATCGAGCGGACCAGCGGCAGATTCTCGAACAGCGAGCTTTCGGTGATCTCCACTTCCAGTTGGCTCGCCGGGAAACCGACCTCGACCAGCAGCTTGGTCAGCTTCTGGCTGAACCACGGGTCCTTGAGTTGATAGGGCGAGACGTTGACGGCCAGCGTCAGCGACGGGTCCCAGCTTTTCGCGGTCTCCATCGCCTGGCGGATGACCAGCAGCGACAATTCGCCGATCAGGCCGCTTTCCTCCGCGATGGGGATGAAGCGTTCGGGCGGGATCATGCCATATTGGCGCGAATCCCACCGCATCAGCATCTCGAATCCCGCCAGCCGTCCGCTGGCGATGTCGACCTGCGGTTCGAAATAGGGAATGAACTCGCCGCGCGGCATGCCTTCGCGGATGCCGGTCTCTATCTGGTTGCGGACCTGGACCGCCATCTCCATTCCCGGCTCGAACCAGATGTGCCGGTTCCGCCCTTCGTCCTTGCAATGATACATGGCGATGTCGGCCTGGCGGACCATGGTTTCCATGGTCATGCTGGCGTCGACGGCGAGCGCGATGCCCAGCGAGGCGCCGATGCGGATCTGCTGCGCATCATGGGCGATCGGTTCCTCCAGCGTCGCGACGAGCTGCGCGGCGAGCGCGTCGATGCTGTCGCGCGCGCCGGGTTCGAACGCCAGCATCGTGACGAATTCGTCGCCGCCCAGCCGGGCGCGCGTGGCGCCGGGCGGCAGGATCGCGCCGATGCGTTCCGCCGCGACCTGGATCACGCGGTCGCCCGCCGCATGGCCGTGGATGTCGTTGACGGTCTTGAAATGATCGAGGTCGAGCAGGAACAGTACGACGTGGCGCCCCTCCGCCGTGGCCGTCGCGATCAGCGGCTGCCCCTGCGTCAGCAGCGCGCGGCGATTGAGAAAGCCCGTCAGCGGGTCGGTGTCGGCCAGATAATGCGCGCGCTGCTCGGCGTCGGAGCGCTCGCGGATTTCGCGGTTCAGGTCCTCATAGCGCCGCCAGCCGAACAGGATCAGCGCGACGTTGAGCACCAGCGCCACCGTCAGCGCTTGATCGGGACCGCCGCCCAGGCCGATCAGCGCCTCCAGCACCCCCTGCATGACGCTGCTGCCCGTGCCGACGAACAGCAGGATTCCCGCGACGACGATCCCGCCCGCGACGATGTCGCGCCTTGCGCCTTCGCTTCGGTCGCGAACGCCCAGCCTGATTCCCATAGATCATTCCCTCTCGAGCGAAGGCACCATGGGCATGAGGCAGTGAAATTTGGGTTAAGCCGAATATACGGCGCGACAGGCGTGCTTGCCTTTTGCCGCGCTTTTGCGTAAAGGCGCCGCGTTCGCACGCATATTGCGGGCGGGCATATCGACATCCGCGACGGAAAATGTCTGTCCACGGATAGCCGCTGGTTGGCGAGGTTTCGCTCACCGGCGTCTTTTGCGTTGCGAGTCGAGAAAGGATTTGAAGGCGCCATGTTCGACAGTCTGAGCAATCGGCTGAGTGATGTTTTCGGGAAGCTGCGCGGCCGCGGCGCGCTGGCCGAGGCCGACGTGCGCGCCGCGATGCGCGAAGTGCGCATCGCGCTGCTGGAGGCCGACGTCGCGCTGCCCGTCGTGCGCAGCTTCGTCGATCAGGTCACGGAACTGGCGGTCGGCCAGAATGTCCTGCGTTCCGTCACGCCGGGGCAGCAGGTGGTCAAGATCGTCAGCGACGCGCTGACCGAGATGCTGGGTTCGGAGACGGCCGAGCTTGACCTCAATGTCGCGCCGCCCGCCGTCATCATGATGGTCGGCCTGCAAGGCTCCGGCAAGACGACGACGACCGCGAAGATCGCGAAGCGGCTGAAGGACAAGGACCGCAAGAAGGTGCTGATGGCGTCGCTCGACGTCAACCGTCCCGCCGCGCAGGAACAGCTGGCGGTGCTGGGCCGGCAGATCGACATCGCGACCCTGCCGATCGTCGCGGGGCAGCAGCCGGTCGAGATCGCGCAGCGCGCGATGCAGGCGGCGAAGCTGCAAGGCTTCGACGTCCTCATGCTCGACACGGCGGGCCGTCTGCACGTCGACCAGCAGCTGATGGACGAGATGCAGGCGGTGTCGCGCACGGCAAGCCCCGTCGAGACCCTGCTCGTCGTCGACAGCCTGACCGGCCAGGACGCGGTGCAGGTCGCGCAGCGCTTCACCGATCAGGTGCCGCTGACCGGCGTCGTGCTGACGCGCATGGACGGCGACGCGCGCGGCGGCGCGGCGCTGTCGATGCGCGCCGTCACGGGCAAGCCGATCAAATTCGCGGGCACGGGCGAAAAGCTGGACGGACTCGAGCTGTTCCAGCCCTCGCGCATTGCCGGACGCATCCTTGGCATGGGCGATGTCGTTAGCCTCGTCGAGCGCGCGGCGGAAACGATCCAGGCCGAAGAGGCCGAGGCGATGGCCGCCAAGATGGCCAAGGGCCAGTTCGACCTCAACGACCTTCGCACGCAGCTCAATCAGATGCGCCGCATGGGCGGTCTTGGCGCGCTCGCGGGCATGATCCCCGGTCTCAAGAAGGCGCAGGCGGCAATGGCGCAAAGCGGCGCCGACGACAAGGTGCTGGTCCATATGGACGCGATCATGGGTTCGATGACGCCGAAAGAGCGCGCGAAGCCGGAGATCATCAACGCCAAGCGCAAGATCCGTATCGCCAATGGCTCCGGCACCACGGTGCAGCAAGTGAACAAGGTGCTGAAGATGCACCAGGAAATGTCCACCGCGATGAAGAAGATTCGCAAGATGGGCGGTCTTAAGGGGCTTGGCGCGCTGTTCGGGCGCGGCGGCGGCATTCCGGGGATGCCCGGCCTAGGCGGCGGCGGCATGGGCGGCGGCCTTCCGGGCCTAGGCGGCGGGGGAATTCCACCCGACCTCGCCAATCTGATGAACAAGAAGAAATAACCCAGACAATCCAGTTAGACGTAGAAGGAAAATAATATGGCTACCTCCATTCGCCTGTCGCGCGGCGGTTCGAAAAAGCGCCCCTATTACAAGATCGTCGTCGCCGATTCGCGGTCCCCGCGCGACGGCCGCTTCATCGAGCGTATCGGCAGCTACAACCCGCTGCTCGCCAAGGATAATCCGGAGCGCGTGAAGCTCGATGCCGATCGCGCCAAGCATTGGCTGAGCGTCGGCGCGCAGCCGACCGACCGCGTCGCCCGCTTCCTCGACGCCGCGGGCGTCCAGGAACGCGCCGCCCGCAACAACCCCAAGAAGGCCGAACCGGGCGACAAGGCCAAGGAACGCGCCGAGGAAAAGGCCGCGAAGCTGGCCGAGGCGGAAGAGGCCGCCAAGGAAGCCGCCGCCGCGCCCGCTGAGGAAGCCGCCGCTCCCGAAGCTGCCGAATCCGATTCGACCGGCTCGGTGAAGAGCGAAGCGACCGCCAAAGCCGTCGCCGAAGCGGTGGCCGACGAAGTCCCGGCCGACGCGACCGCCGAGGACGCCGCCGCGATCGCCGAGGAAGTCGCCGAAGGCGGCCCGGTCGCCGCTCCCGAAGCCGAAGGCTAAGCCTTGGCAGGGACCGATCGTCCCGTCACGCTGGCCGCCATCGCGGGCGCGCACGGCGTGCGGGGCGAAGTGCGGCTGAAACTGTTCGGTGAAGGCGCGGACACGCTCCGCGCCTTTTCCGTTTTCGATGCGGGCGGCCGCAAGCTGACGCTCCAGTCCGTGCGTCCCGCCAATCAGGGCGCCGTCGCGAGCTTTGCCGAAATCGCCGACCGCGGCGCGGCGGAGGCGCTGCGCGGCACGCTGCTGACCGTCCCGCGCGCGGCGCTGCCGCGGCTGGGACCGGGCGAATATTATCACCACGACCTGATCGGCCTGCCGTGCCGATCCACCGACGGCACCGCGATCGGCCATGTCGTGGCGGTCGAGAATTTCGGCGCCGGCGACATATTGGAAATCGAACGGCCCGCCGACCCGGGCCGGAAACCCCGGCGACTCATGGTCCCCATGACGCGGCAGGCCGTGCCGCAATGGGGCGAGGACGGCGTGACCGTCAGCGCGGCTTTCATCGAATAGCGCGCCGACATCTTTTCCTAAATCACTGGCATTTCACGAAAATATAGACGGTCGCCGTTTCCGCGCGCGCTTCGGATTCGTGCGCCCTGCAATTTGTCGGCACGATCCTTGTTGTGTAATGATATCTTATATCTTTTTTCCCCATATTCCGGAGATAATTCGGACGGTAATGGGAAACGGGAATAAAATTCATGCTTCCAAATGAAAAAACCACGCACCTTCGGCTGACCTAATGATAGCGTGAAAGGATATTCTGAATTGTGGGCAGCCAAGAAAAAAAGGGGATTGGTCAAATGGAAAATCGCGAAATTTCTGTGCGTCGCACGGGCCTGACGATGCGAACGATGTTGCTGGCGACGGCCATGTGCGCGGTGGGAAGCGTTCCCGCCATGGCGCAGGACGGCGACCAGTCCGAACAGGCGGTCGCCGCGACCGGCGGCGAAATCGTCGTGACCGCGCTGAAGCGCGGGACGCGCCTTCAGGACACGCC
>PHEM01000250.1 GCA_002842935.1 Alphaproteobacteria bacterium HGW-Alphaproteobacteria-13
CCGCCACGGGCGGGGGCGTGGCCGCCGCCATCTGCACCGGCTTGCGCTTCGGTCCAAGCTCGCCGCTCGGAAAGCGGCCGAAATGCGCCGCCGCCGCCTGCTGCGCCGGATTGAGCCGATCCATCTGCACCAGATAGGGCAGGATATTCTGCGCCAGCGCGGGCGGCAACGTCGCGTTGACGACCTCCGCCGCTTCCTTGTCGCGCCCGTTCATCGCCAGGATCATCGCCCGCGACCGCCACGCCGCGCGGTTCTGCGCGCGAAGCTGCGGCGTCAGCGTCTGGATCGCGCGATCGACCTCGCCGCTGATCCCCAGCGACAGCGCATAGCGGCGCTGCGTCTCGTCATTGGGCGCGATCGACAGCGCGAGCTGATAGTCGCGCTGCGCCGCCTCCTGCTGGCCCAGCAGGTCGCGGGCCAGCGCCCGGTCCGACAGCATCACGCGTTCGGGCACGCCCAGCAGTTGCGCCTCCCCGAAATAGTCGAGCGCGCGCGTCGGATTTTCCAGATGGACCATCGCCGCCCCCAGCGCCGCCTTGACGGCGCCGTCGCGCGGGTTCGCCTGTTCGGCGCGAAGCAGGAAACTCAGCGCGGTGCGATGGTCGTCGAGATCGATCGAGGCGCGGCCCGCGTCGAGCAGCGCCGTGCTATCGTTCGCGTTGGCGGCGATGCGCGCCAGCGCCGACGACAGCAGCGTCCGCGCCGCCGTCCTCTTGTCCATCGCCGCCTTGGTCGCGGGGTCGGGCTGCGCGGCCTGCATCGCCTGCGCGGGCAGTCCGGCGACGCCCGACAAAAGCAGCAGGGCGAGCGCGCCGCCATAACGCGCCGCGCGTCCCGGCCCTGCCGTCAGTTTCGATCGCCACATGGGCAAAATCATCCCGTTCCCGGCCTGCCTTGCCCAGCGGGCAGCCGTTCCATACCCCGTTACTGGTTGTTCTGCCTGCCCAGGAAGCGCGGGATATCGACTCCGTCCTCCTTCTTGCCGCTGTCGGCATCCGCCGACGACACGCCGCGCGACAGCCGCGACATACGCTCGAACAGCGTACCGCCGCCAACGGCCCGCGCCGGGGCTTCCGTCGCGGGATCGGCGGCGGGAGCCGGCTGGTAGCCGGTGGGGGGCGACTCCGGCGCGTCCAGCACCAGTTCGTCGGCGGTGTCGTCATAGGTCGCGGCGACCTGCGACAACTCCATCGGCTCATCTTCGGACGCCGCCTCGACGGGGGCGGGTTCCGGCGCGGGGGCGGGCGAAGGCGGCGCCAGATCGCCAAGCGAGAAGCCCGGCGCCGGATCGATGTCGACCGCCTCGACGGCCGCTTCCTCGACGGGACTTTCTGGGGCGGCGGGCGCGATCACCTCTTCCGCGACCGGCGCGGGGGCAGGCGTCGCCGCCGCCGCGCGCGCGGGCTGGAAGGAGAAGCTGCGCGCCGCCGGTGCGGGCTGCGCCGCCGTCTCGCTGTTGTTGTCGATGCCGGTCGCGACGACCGACACGCGAATCTTGCCTTGCAGCGCGTCGTTGAAGGCGCTGCCCCAGATGATGTTCGCATCGGGATCGACCAGTTCGCGAATATGGTTCGCGGCCTCGTCGACTTCCATCAGGCGCATATCCTCGCCGCCGACGATCGACACGATGACGCCCTTCGCGCCCGCCATCGACACGCCGTCGAGCAGCGGGTTGGCGATCGCCTTCTGCGCCGCTTCCAGCGCACGACCATCACCTTCGGCCTCGCCCGTGCCCATCATCGCCTTGCCCATTTCGCGCATCACGCTGCGCACGTCGGCGAAGTCAAGGTTGATCAGGCCCGGCATGACCATCAGGTCGGTGATGCCGCGCACGCCCTGCTGAAGCACTTCATCCGCCATGGTGAACGCTTCCTTGAAGGTCGTGTTCGGATTGGCGACCAGGAAGAGATTCTGGTTGGGAATGACGATCAGCGTGTCGACATGGTCCTGAAGCTCGGCGATGCCAGCGTCGGCGGAGCGCATCCGGCGCTGCCCCTCGAAAGTGAAGGGCTTGGTGACGACGCCCACGGTCAGGATGCCGCGGTCGCGTGCCGCCTTGGCGATGACCGGAGCCGCGCCGGTGCCCGTGCCGCCGCCCATTCCGGCGGCGACGAAGCACATATGCGCGCCGTTCAGCGCCTCTTCGACCTGGGCGATGCTTTCCTCGGCCGCCGCGCGCCCGACCTCGGGCCGCGATCCCGCGCCCAGCCCCTGCGTGATCTGCGTGCCGAGCTGGATGCGCCGTTCGGCGGGCGAGGCGTTCAGCGCCTGCGCGTCGGTGTTCGCGACAATGAAATCGACGCCCTCGACATGGGCGGCAATCATGTTGGCGATGGCATTGCCCCCGGCGCCGCCGACGCCGATCACCGCGATGCGCGGCTTCAGTTCATCGACCTGCGGCGGGCCAATATTGATGCTCATCAATCAATCTCCCTGCGGCGGCGAACCCGTGCCGCTTCCCCAACCTTGCGACCCAGACGAGCGGTGGCTCCGCCGCCCGGCTTTTCCGATTTCGCATTGCACTATTGTGACGCCGGAATCACTCAAAAAATTAACCTTTCGCCGCCCGGTTTCAGAAACTGCTTTTCAGCGCCGTCACCAGGCGATGGAGGATCGATGTGCCGCGCGGCCGATGCACGTCCTGCGCCATCATCGGCAGGTCGCGCAGGTCCACCGGATCGGACGCGGCATAGAGAACCAGACCCGCGAGCGTGGCGAAAGCCGGGCCGCTGTGCGCTTCGGGCAGGCCGTGCAAACCGCGCGGTCGCCCGACGCGCGCGGCGCGGCCCAGCGCGCTCTGCGTATAGTCGGCCAGCCCTTTCAGGTCGGCACCGCCGCCGACCAGCACCACTTGCCGCCCGACCGGACCGACGAAATGCAGGTCCTTCAGCGTCCGGCCGATCTCTCAGCTCGATCACGTCATTATTGTCGCGCGGGGAGGCGGAGGCGGAACCGTAGAAGCTCTGGAGCCGCTGCGCCTGGCTGCGGCGGATGCCGAAGGCGGAGGCGATGTCGTCGGTGATGTCGCTCGCGCCGAAGGGCAGCGACGCCATCTCGACCAGCATGCCCCCCGCATAGAGCGAGACGGTGGTGACGGCCGCCCCCAGCTCGACCAGCGCGACGCCCAGGTCGCGTTCCTCGTCCGACAGACAGGCGAGTCCCGCCGCGATCGGCGAGGCGACGACAGCGTTGACGTCGAGATGCGCCTGCCGCACCGCCGCCTCCAGATTCCGCACCGGCGCGCCGTCGGCCATGATGATATGGATATCGACGCCCAGCCGGTCGGCGTGGAGACCGATCGGATTCTTGACGCCGTTGAGACCATCGAGCGTGTAGAGCGCGGGCTGCGCGTGCAGGATCATCCGCCCTTCGGGATCGATGCCCGCGCGCCCGGCGGCGAGCAAATCGTCGACATCCTCCTGCTCGATGCGGTGCCCGCCCAGTTCGCTTTCGATCGGCGCGACGTCGGACAGCAGGCTACCCGCCGAAAAACTGACCCACACATCGTCGATGTTCAGCCCCGCGATGCGCTCGGCCTGTTCGATCGCCTCGCGCACCACATGCTCGGTCTGTTCCATGTCGGCGACATAGCCGCGCTGGACGCCGCGGCTTTCACGCTGGCCGGTGCCGAGGACGTGAAGGCGGCCGTCGGCGCTCTGCCCCGCGATCAGCGCGCAGACCTTCCACGACCCGACGTCGAGCGCAGTGATGATCTTTTCGATGCGCGGCGGCGCCATCGCCTTATCCCTTCTCCGCCGAAACACTCCCCGCGACCGCTTCGACAGCGGCGCGCGCCTCGTCGAGCTTCGCGGGCGCGACCTGCCCCTCGTGCGGCAGGCGTAGCACGAAACGCTGCGGATCGCGCATGTCGAAACGCAATATGCCGCGCCCCAGCAGCCGGTTGGCGCCGTCCATATGCGCGAATTTGGCCAGCGCCGCCTTCGCCTCCGTCTCGCCTTCGGGCAGCGACAGCGTCTCGCCGCTGCGGAAACGCAGGTCCCAGCGCCGGTTGCCGACCCATGTCGCGCCCGCCAGCAGCTCCTTGAGGCTGCTTGCCTCCGCCAGCAGCCGGTCGAGATCCTGCGATCGCCGGTTGGCGTGCGGCCCGATCACCAGCGGCAGGTCGGGCATGGTCGCGACGCTGACGGGTTCGAGGACGACGCCCTTTTCGTCGATCAGCGACAGGCGGCCCGAATGCTGCCAGATCGCCGCCGGAGTGCGCTCGACGATATCGACGACCAAAGTGTCGGGCAGCCGCCGCGACACGCGAGCGTCCTTGATCCAGCCATAGGTCATCAGATCGCCGCGCACATCGTCCAGATCGACCGCCGCCATCGATCGGTCCTTCTGCGCCAGCGCGATGTCATAGACCTTCAGCCGGTCGATGCGGTCGGCGCCGACGACTTCGACCTTCCTGACCTGAAATCCCGCGCGTCCCACGGCCTGCGCCCATTCCTCCTGCACCTTCGCCGTCACGCCGACCGCATGGGCCGCAAGTCCCGCGAGCGCGAACAGGCCGACGCCGATCGTCCAGTTGGCGGCGCGCTGCAAGGTCGCCGGGCTGACGGGCAGCGCGTTGATGATGGCGTTCAGCCGGGACGTCTGGACCTTCCGCCGCCGCTTCGGCGCGCGCACGGGGCGGCGCGGCGGGGCCTTGGCGCGCTTGATCCGCGTGCTGCTCATAGGGCGTCCTCCACGATGCGTTCGACCAGTTCGGCATAGTCGATGCCGACCGCCCGCGCCTGTTCGGGCACGAGGCTGAGCGGCGTCATGCCGGGCTGGGTGTTGACTTCCAGCAGATAGATGCCCGCCAGACCCCGTTCGTCGTCCCAGCGGAAATCCGACCGCGACGCGCCCTTGCAGCCGAGCAGGCCGTGCGCCTCGACCGCCAGTTCCTTCATGCGCTGCGCCGCGTCGGCAGGAATGTCGGCGGGACAGACATGTTCGGTCATCCCCTCGGTATATTTGGCGTCATAGTCATAGAAGCCCGATTGGACGCGCAGTTCGGTGACGGCCAGCGCCGTGTCGCCCAGCACCGCGACGGTCAGTTCACGTCCCTTGATGAAAGGCTCTGCCAGCAGGCGGGGAAATTCCCGCCACGGTCCCACGGCGTCGCGCGCGATCGGGTTGCCGTAATTGCTGTCGTCCCTGACGATCGCGACTCCGACCGACGATCCTTCGTTGACGGGCTTCAGCACATAGGGGCGCGGCAGCGGGTCGGCGGAAAACAGGCTTTCGCTATCGACCATCGTCCCTTCGGGCATCGGAATGCCATGCGGTACCAGCGCCTGTTTCGTCAATTCCTTGTCGATCGCGATCACGGAAGTGACGAGGCCGCTGTGGGTATATTTCAGGCCCATCAGGTCGAGCATGCCCTGCACCGTCCCATCCTCGCCGGGAACGCCGTGCAGCGCGTTGAACACGATGTCGGGCTTCGCCTCCGCCAGCCGCTGCGCGACGTCGCGGCCCATGTCGATGCGCGTGACCCGGTGCCCACGCGATTCGAGCGCGTCGGCGACGCCATTGCCGCTCATCAGCGACACCTCGCGCTCGGCCGACCAGCCGCCCATCAGGACGGCGACATGCCATGGACCGCGAGTCATGCGATCCTCCCCGCTTGCGGGGAGGATCTGGATGGTCTCAGTCACTTCGCGACTCCCACGCGCTGAATCTCCCATTGCAAGTCTATGCCGCTCTTGTCCTTGACGCGGCGGCGGACCTCTTCGCCCAGCGCCTCGATATCGGCGCTGGTGGCGTCCCCGGTGTTGATCAGGAAATTGGTGTGCTTCTCGCTGACCTGCGCGCCGCCGACCGTCAGCCCCCGGCACCCCGCCTCGTCCACCAGCTGCCACGCCTTGTGGCCATCGGGATTCTTGAAAGTCGATCCGCCGGTCCGCGACCGCAAGGGCTGCGAGGCTTCGCGGCTGGCCGAGATGCGGTCCATCTCCGCCTGCACCGCCTCCGGCTCTTCGGGATAACCACGAAAGGTCGCGCCGACGACGATCGCCCCTTCGGGCAAGTCGCTGTGACGATAGGTATAGCCCAGATCGGCGAGCGGCAGCGTGACCCTCTCGCCCGAGCGCAGCACCACGTCCGCCGCGACCAATATATCCTTGACCTCGCGGCCATAGGCGCCGCCGTTCATCCGCACGAAGCCGCCGACCGTGCCGGGGATCGAGCGCAGAAACTCCATGCCGCCGATCCCGGCATCGCGCGCGGTCGAGGAAACGAGGATGCCCGACGCCCCGCCGCCGCAGCGCAAGGTCATATCATCGGCGCGCCCGACCGTGGCGAACGCCTTGCCGAGCCGGACGACGATGCCCGGAAAGCCGCCGTCGCGGACGATCAGATTGGAACCCAGCCCCAGCGCCATCACCGGCACGGCGGGATCGAGATCGCGCAGGAAGGCGGCAAGGTCGTCCGCGTCCTTCGGCTCGAACAGCCAGCCGGCGGGACCGCCCGACTTGAACCAGACCAGCGGGGCCAACGGGGCGTTGGCGGTCAATTTTCCGCGCACGGCGGGGAGCGTGGCGGTGGTCATCGAACACCGCCCTTCTTTTCTTCGTCACCCTGAACTTGTTTCAGGGTCCATGGCCGGACGCCGAAATCCACGCAGCACTTACCGAGAAGGCAGACCATGGATGCTGAAACAAGTTCAGCATGACGAGTGGAGGAGATCGTCATCGCCGTCCCTCCACCGCGCTCGCCAACCCGGCCGCGATCTTCGTGATATCCCCGGCACCAAGGCAGATGATCTTGTCGCCCGCGCCCAATCCGGCCGCCGCGATGCTCTCTGCCAGCGCGCCCGCATCGGCGACGGTCGCGGCATGGCGGTGCCCCCGGTCGCGCAGCCCCTGCGCCAGCGTGTCGGACGACACGCCTTCGATCGGCGCTTCGCCCGCCGCATAGACGGGCAGCGCCAGCACCATGTCGGCGTCGTTGAACGCCTGCTGGAAATCATCCATATGGTCGCGCAGGCGCGTGAAGCGGTGCGGCTGCACCACCGCGACGACGCGCCCGGCGCCGACGCCCTCGCGCGCCGCCGACAGCACGGCGCGGATTTCCACGGGGTGATGGGCATAATCGTCGATCACCGTGACGACGCCCGCACCCGCCGGTATCTCCCCGACCTTGGTGAAGCGGCGCTTGACGCCCGCGAAGCCGTCGAAGCCCGTGGCGATCGTCGCGTCCGAAACCCCCATGTGCAGCGCGACGGCGATCGCGGCGAGCGAATTCTGGACATTGTGCCGCCCCGACATCGGCAAGTGGATGCCGGTGATCGTGCGGCTGTTGCCGTCGCGGTCGCGCACCACGACGTCGAAGCGGTTGCCGTCCGGTCCCGGCGTCACATTGGTGCCGCGCACGTCCGCCTGCGCGGAAAAGCCGTAAGTGATGATCCGCCGGTCGCGGATGCGCGGGATGATCGCCTGCACTTCCGGGTGGTCGAGGCACAGCATCGCCGCGCCATAGAAGGGCACATTCTCGATGAACTCGACGAAGGCGTCCTTGATCGCGTCGAAGCTGCCATAATGGTCGAGATGTTCGGGATCGATGTTGGTGACGACCGCGATCGTGCCGTCGAGGCGCAGGAAGCTGCCATCGCTCTCATCCGCCTCCACCACCATCCAGTCCGACGCGCCGAGCCGCGCGTTCGACCCGTAATTGTTGATGATGCCGCCGTTGATCACGGTCGGGTCGATCCCGCCCGCGTCGAGCAGCGCGGCGACGAGGCTGGTCGTCGTCGTCTTGCCGTGCGTCCCGGCGATGGCGACCGTCGATTTCAGGCGCATCAGTTCGGCCAGCATCTCGGCGCGGCGGACGATAGGGATGCGAT
>PHEM01000251.1 GCA_002842935.1 Alphaproteobacteria bacterium HGW-Alphaproteobacteria-13
TACCGCATCGAACAGCTCGTGCAGGAAAGCGTCAGTGTCGTCCCACGCCGTCTGATCGCAGATGCGATCGGCATGGTGGTGTTTATCGCCGGGCGCGGCAGTGATCGCCGCATCGAGACCATCGCCGAGGTCTTGGGCCTCGATGCCAACGGCGATTACACCGTCACCCCGCTTTCCTTGCCCCAACTGCAATCCCTCTGATCTCTCGAAAGGACACTTCATGCGCAAGAAGCTTCGATTTCTTCTCTCTTCCGCCCCCACGATTATTATGGTCGCGTTTGCGTTTACGGCCCCGGCCTATGCGGCGGGTTCCGGCATGCCGTGGGAAGAACCGCTGCAACGCATCCTGGAATCGGTGCAGGGGCCAGTGGCCAAGATCGTCGCGGTGATCATCATCATTGTTACCGGCCTGACGCTTGCCTTTGGCGAAAGCTCGGGCGGGTTCCGGCGGCTCATTCAGATCGTCTTTGGCCTCTCCATCGCCTTCGCGGCCAGCTCGTTCTTCCTGTCGTTCTTCTCCTTTGGCGGCGGGGCGCTTCTGTGATGGCTGCGCTCCAAGGATTTGAAGTCCCTGTCCATCGCGCGCTGACCGAGCCGATCCTGCTCGGCGGTGCGCCGCGCGCTGTCGCCATCCTCAATGGCACGCTCGCAGCCGCCATCGGCCTCGGCCTCCAGCAGTGGATCGCCGGGGTGGTGATGTTTGTCGCCGGGCATACGCTCGCCGTGTTCGCCGCCAGGCGTGATCCGGATTTCATGGCCGTGCTCGCTCGCCACCTGCGTCAACGGGGATGGTGGCGATGCTGAACATTGGCGAATATCGCAACAAGGCCGACCGTCTTGCCGATCTTCTGCCCTGGGCGGCGCTCATTGCGCCCGGCATCGTGCTCAACAAGGACGGCAGCTTCCAGCGGATATTCCGCTTTCGCGGCCCCGATCTCGAAAGCGCGACCGAAGCCGAACTTGTCGGTCTCTGCGCCCGCGCCAATAACGCGCTGAAGCGTCCTGGTTCTGGCTGGGCGCTGTTCTTCGACGCCGAACGCCTTGAGGCGCAGCATTATCCATCATCGGAATTTCCGGACGCCGCCTCATGGCTGGTGGACGAGGAACGCCGCGCCGCCTTCGAAGAAGGTCGTCAGGGCCAGCATTTCGAGAGCCGCTATCACCTCACCTTGTTGTATATGCCGCCGCCCGACGCGCAGGCGCGCACCGAAAATGCGCTGCTGGATCGGGGCCGGGAGGGGGGTGAGGAGCGATCCGCCGCCAGGCGGCTCGGAACGTCCGGTGGACGTTTCGAAGCGACGAACGCCCGGAGCGCAAGCGAAGGGCTGGCCGGCATTCGGAACTGGCGGCAGGAGATTTCTCGCTTCCGGGACGAGACCGAGCGGGTGCTGGATCTGCTCAGCGGCTTCCTGCCCGAGATCCGCGCGCTTGATGACCGTGAGACCCTGACCTTCCTGCATGGGACGATTTCGACAAAGCGGCACCTGGTCGCTGTGCCGGAAACGCCGATGTATCTCGATGGCGTGCTCGTCGACACATCGCTCACCGGCGGGCTGGAGCCGATGCTGGACGAGAAGCATCTGCGCACGCTGACCATTCTCGGTTTTCCGAATGTCACGCGCCCCGGCATTCTCGATGCGCTCAACCATCAGAATTTCGCCTATCGCTGGGTGACGCGGTTTATCCCGCTCGACAAGACCGCTGCGACCAAGGTTCTGACGCGGCTGCGGCGGCAATGGTTCGCCAAGCGCAAGTCGATCACCGCCATCCTGCGCGAGGTGCTGACCAATGAGGCGGCGCCTCTGGTCGATAGCGACGCCGACAACAAGGCGCTTGATGCAGATGCCGCGCTCCAGGCCCTGGGCGGCGATCATGTTGGATTTGGATATCTCACAACGACGATCACCGTGTTCGATGAGGACCGGCAGGCCGCCGAAGACAAGGCTCGCGCTATTGAGCGGATCGTCAATGGGCTTGGCTTCACTTGTATTCGCGAGAGCGTCAATGCCGTCGAAGCCTGGCTCGGCTCGTTGCCCGGCCATGTTTACGCCAATGTCCGCCAACCACTGGTTCACACACTGAACCTTGCCCATCTGATGCCGCTTTCGGCGGTCTGGGCCGGGCCGGTGCGCAATACCCATCTCAATGCGCCACCTTTGTTTTATGCGGAGACCAGCGGTTCGACGCCATTCCGGCTGTCCACCCATGTCGGCGATGTCGGGCACATGCTGATCGTCGGTCCGACCGGGGCGGGCAAGTCGGTGCTCTTGTCACTGATCGCCATGCAGTTCCGCCGCTATGCTGGCGCGCAGGTTTACCTCTTCGACAAGGGCAATTCGGCCCGCGCCGCCGTGCTCGCCATGGGTGGCGAACATCATGCGTTGGGCAGCGACGGTTCGCTTGCCTTCCAACCCTTACGCAATATCGACGATCCCGCGACACGAAGCTGGGCTGCCGAGTGGATCGGCGCGCTGCTGGCCCATGAAAAACTCATCGTCACGCCGGAAGTGAAGGAAGCCGTCTGGTCGGCCTTGACTAACCTTGCCAGCGCGCCCGCGGCGGAACGCACGCTCACCGGTCTCACAGTCTTGTTGCAATCCAATCCGATCAAGGCGGCGTTGCAACCTTATACGCTCGACGGTCCCTTCGGGCATCTTCTCGATGCCGCCGAGGACCGGCTGGCGCTGTCGGATGTGCAGTGCTTCGAGACCGAAGAATTGATGCATCAGGCGGGTGTCGTTCTGCCGGTGCTGACCTATCTGTTCCACCGGCTCGAAGAACGGTTCGACGGGCGGTCGACGCTGCTGATTCTTGATGAAGCCTGGGTGTTTCTTGATAATCCGCTTTTCGCCGCCCGCATCCGCGAATGGCTGAAGGTGCTGCGCAAGAAGAATGTTTCGGTGATCTTCGCCACCCAGTCGCTGGCCGACATCGCCGATAGCTCCATCGCCCCGGCGATCATCGAAAGCTGCCCGCAACGCATCTTTCTGCCCAATGACAGGGCCGTCGAGCCGCAGGCGCGGGCGGCCTATGAGCGTTTCGGATTGAACGAACGCCAGATTGAGCTGATTGCCCGCGCCACGCCGAAACGCCATTATTACCTGCAATCGCGGCGCGGCAACCGGCTGTTTGAGTTGGGCCTTGGCCCCATCGCCCTGGCGCTTTGCGGCGCATCCGACACGGAAGCGCAAACTCTCATCGACAGCCTCCTGGCCGAACAGGGCCTTATCGAACACGGGCGGCAAGATTTCGCCGCCCGGTTCCTCAAAGCACGCGGCCTCGACTGGGCCGCCGATCTTATCGGCCAATTCCCTCAACACGGAGAACCATCATGAAACGCGCATCCCTTGCGGCGCTTGTTGCCGCTTCCCTCATCATAGCCGCGCCGCAGGCAGGTTACGCCGGCTGGCCGGTGTTCGATGCCACGAATTATACGCAGAATATGCTCACGGCCGCCCGCGCCCTGGAACAGATCAACAACCAGATTCAGCAGCTCCAGAACCAGGCGACCATGTTGCAGAACATGGCGCGGAACCTTCAGCGGCTGGATTTTTCCTCGCTTGGCCAGATGCAGGGCGCGCTCAACCGTATTGATGGGCTGATGATGCAGGCGGAGGGCCTCAGTTTCGACCTGACGCAACTCGATGCCGAGTGGCGGCAGCAATATCCCGATAGCTACGATGCCTCTATCGGTGTGAACGACATGGCGACCGCCGCCCGCGAGCGCTGGCAGAACGCCATGAACGCCTTTCGCCAGACCATGCGTGTGCAATCCCAGATCGTCGAAAATGTCCGCGCCGATCAGGGGCTGCTCACCGATCTCGTCAATCAGAGCCAGGGCGCGGTGGGCGCGTTGCAGGCGCAGCAGGCCGCCAACCAACTCATCGCGCTGTCGACAAAGCAGCAGATGCAGATCCAGACGCTGATGGCCACGCATTACCGCTCGCAAGCCGAGGATGCCGCCCGCAAAGCGCAATCCGAAGAAGCCGCGCGCGAGACGACCAAGCGCTTCCTGGGCTCCGGTAGCGCCTATTCCGGCAACTGACGATCAGGGGGCGGCGTCATGAATGATCTCGGCATCATCGACACTTTCATGGAAACCTTCAGCCAGTATATCGATTCTGGCTTCGGGCTGCTGTCGGGCGATGTCGCCTTCCTCACCTCGATCCTGATCGGCATCGATATCACGCTGGCGGGCCTGTTCTGGGCACTGAATTCAATGGGGGGCGGCGAAGACAATATCATCGGGCGGCTTTTGAAGAAGGTGCTCTATGTTGGCGTCTTCGCCTACATCTTGAACAACTTCCAGAACCTCGCCGACATTATTTACCGCTCATTCTCTGGCCTTGGCATTCAGGCCGCGCCGGGCGGCATGACCGCCGACGATCTTCTGAAACCCGGCAAGATCGCGGCGACCGGCTATGAGGCCGCCTATCCGCTGCTCGAACAGGTAAGCCAGCTTATCGGTTTCCCGGAGATTTTCGGCAACGCGCTCACCGTCTTCGTCCTGTTGCTGGCCTGGTTCCTCGTCCTGATCGCCTTTTTCATTCTGGCGATCCAGCTCTTCATCACCGTGCTGGAATTCAAGCTGACGACGCTCGCAGGCTTCGTTCTCGTGCCCTTCGCGCTGTGGAACAAGACCGCGTTTCTTGCTGAACGTGTTCTGGGCAACGTCATCTCCTCAGGCGTCAAGGTGATGGTGCTCGCCGTCATCGTCGGCATCGGCAGCACACTCTTTTCGACCTTTACGCCCGGCCTTCAGGGGCAGGAACCGGACCTTGCCGCCGCCATGTCGCAGGTGCTGGGCGCGTTGGCTTTGCTCGGTCTTGGTATTTTTGGACCCGGCGTTGCTTCGGGGCTTGTCTCCGGCGCGCCGCAATTGGGCGCGGGCGCTGCGCTTGGCACGGCAGGTGCTGCCGCAGGCGCCGCGATGCTGGCGGGTGGCGCGGCCATGGCGGGCGGGCGCATGGCCGCTGGCGGCGGGCTTGCCGCGATCCGCGCCGGAACG
>PHEM01000252.1 GCA_002842935.1 Alphaproteobacteria bacterium HGW-Alphaproteobacteria-13
CTGTCCCGCCAGCGCGCGCACCTCGTCGGTTGGCGCGCGCCCGACGATGGCGAAGCGGGCGTCGGGGCGGCGCGCGCGGATCAGCGGCAGGACCTCTGCCGCGAACCAGCGCACGGCGTCGATATTGGGCCGATAGTCCATCTGGCCGGTAAAGACCGCAAGCGGACCGCTCCCCTGCCCGACCCTCTCCTTTATCAGCGCCGGGTCGAAACGATCGGTGTCGATGCCGTTTTCCACGGCCCGCACCTTGTCGGCGCCCAGCCCGCTCTGCGCGCGGAACAGCGCCGCCTCCGCCTCGCTGACGAACAGGCTGGCGTCGGCGCGCCGCGCGACTTCGGCTTCATACGCCCCCAGCACCCGCGCCTCGCGTGCATGGACCCAATGCAGCGGCTGGCGGCTGTCCTGCTCGGCATAAGCCCGGAACTTCGCCGAATCCACATCGACGAAATCCATGATGACCGGCCCGGCAAAATCCGCCGGGACATATTGCGCCATCTGGCCCGAAAAGGCGACGATATGGCTGATCGTGCCGCCGGCGATCAGGCGCGTGACATGACTCGCCAGCGCCCGGCTGCGGAACAGGCGGTTCGACACCGGCTCGCCGCGCAGCACGGCGGATGCCAGCGCCAGCGGGCGCAAGGCAGTCCGCACTTCGATCGACAAACTCTTGCAAAGCAGTGACATTTTGTCCCGCGCTGCCGCCGCGTCGGCGTCATTGTCGGCCAGCGCCGCGACATGGACGGGGGCGAGTTTCGCCAACGCCTCGAACATATGCCAGCTGCGGATGCGGTCGCCCCGGTCGGGCGGCCAGGGCGCGCGGTGGACGAGGAACAGGATTTCGGTCATCAGACCCAACTTCCCGTTCGTCCGGAGGAGGGGCTGAGCTTGTCGAAGACCCGTCTCGAAGGACCATGCGCCGCGCCAAGCCCTTCGAGACGCCATTTCGACAAGCTCAATGGCTCCTCAGGACGAACGGAGACAGTGAAAGGCGCGCTACTCATCCCAGCCCGCGCGCGATCAGCGGACCGATGCGGTTCGCGGCCCACAGCGGCAGTTTCTTCCACACATCGACTTGCAGGCGATATCGGGCGCTGTTCGGATTGGTGTCGCGCGGCTTTTCGCCGGGCGCGAGCCAGCGCGCATAGGTCAGCGGACGCGGCTCGAAACCCCAATTCTTCTTATAGGCAAACGGACCTGTCCCGGCCTTCGAGCGTCCGAAATCGAAGCGGGTGCAGCCGCGCGCGCGCGCATGGCGCATCAGCGCGAAATACATCAGCTCATTGGCGCGCAGCCGCCGCGCCTCCGCGATCCCGCCGCCCCAATAGGGCATCACCGTGCCGCGCCAGTACAGGCTGAGCACGCTCGCGACGGGGCGGCCGCCGTCACGGACCGTCAGGATATCGGCATCCGCGCCAAAACCGTCGAGCACGGCGTCGAACAGCTTCCTGGGAAAGACCGGCGTGCCGAGATTGCGGACGCTGGTCGCATAGACGCGGTAATGGTCGCGCCGCTCCGCCGCGTCGCGGCCTGTCGTCACCGTCAGGCCGCTGTCCAGCACCTTGCGCACTTCCGCGCGCTGCTTGCGCGGAATGGCGAGCAGTTCGGCCGCGTCATCGGCGGCAAGGTCGCGCGCGAAACCGGCATAGACGCCGTCCTCGCGCCTCCACCCCTCGCCCTGCGGCAGCGGCCCACCACGCAGTTCGACCGACGGCACGCCCAGCTTGCGCGCGACATCGGCCGCGCCTGCCGCCAGCACGGCGGCGACGCCGTCATCGTCGGCGAGCAGGCCGCCATCGACGGCGAAACCCGTGGCGACCAGCGCCTGCCCGAACAGCGGCGAGCGGACATGGTGCAGCGGCAAGATGCCCGTCAGCGCCCCGCTCGCGTCGCGCGCGGCGACGAAATGGCACTGGTGCCCCGTCGCCCGCGTCACGGCCTCGCACCAGGCACGGCTGTGAAAGGGCGTCGCGGCAGGATGCGCGGCGACATAGGCGTCCCACGCCGCCGCGTCCGTGAGCGGCGCGGATGAAAGCGCGGGCGCGGGCGCGTTCATACTGCCATGCTCCAGGGCCGCGCGCGTTCGTGCTGCGCGGGCAGCAGGTGGTCGGCGCGCGTCCATTCGAAATCGCCGAGCAACCGCTTCAGCTTGCCAGCCATGGCCGACAAGCCGCTGTAATGGCGTAATTTCGACTTCAGCGGCGCATCGGCGACGCGCGGCTGGCCGGGATCGATTTCCCACGGGTGGAAATAGAGGATCGCCGGATGTCCCTCGGCGTTCATCCGCGCGATCGCCCAGCGCGTGAAGCCATAGGGCAGCAGGCGCATGAAGCCGCCGCCCCCCGCCGCCAGCGTCCGCCCCATCGTCCGCGCCGTCGTCACGGGCCATTCGACAAGGTCGCTGTCGGGCAGCGGCCGCCACGCATGGCGCGGGCTTTCAGGCCAGCCATAATGGTCGTGCGCGACGGGCGCGACGCTGCTCGAATAGGCATAGCCCTGTTCGGCCAGGATCGCATGTGCCCAAGGCGTGCGCGTATCGACCGAAAAGCTGGGCGCGCGATAGCCGCGCACGGGCGCGCCGCCCAGATCCTCCAGGATGATCCGCGTCTTTGTGAGGTCCGCCGCGAATGCGTCGGCGGTCATGGCGAAAACGCGCTGGTGGTCATAGCCGTGGCTGGCGAGTTCGTGCCCCGCCGCGACGATCCGCCGGATCAGCGCCGGATAGCGCTCCGCCACCCAGCCCAGCGTGAAGAATGTCCCCTGCACGCCCGCCTCTTCGAACAAGTGCAGCACGGCGTCGCAATTCGCCTCCACGCGGCATTCGAGGCGCGGCCAGTCGGCGCGGTCGATCGTACGCTCAAAGGCGCCGACCTGGAACCAGTCCTCGACATCGACCGACAGGCCGTTCTGCATTTTCCCTCGCCTTCATCGCTCATGCCGAGCCTGTCCTGTTCAGTCCGTTCGTCCTGAGGAGCCATTGAGCTTGTCGAAATGGCGTCTCGAAGGACTGCGACGTCGCGGCCCTTCGAGACGGGGCTTCGACAAGCTCAGCCCCTCCTCAGGGCGAACGGTCTTTTATACCCGCCTGAACGGGACAAACCCTAACGCAGGCCAGTCGTGACGTCACGCGGCCCAGACTTGCGACGTCGCCGGGTTCGGCGCATTGTCGGGATCGCGTTCGACCCATTCGATCAGCAGGTCGAGCACGCGGCGCAGCGCCGCATCCTGTTCGACCAGCCGCGCCTCGAGCGATTCGATCTGACCCCGCAGTTCGGCAAGCTGCGCCTCGTCAGCAGCCGGCGGCGCGGCCGGAGCCGCGACGGCGGTCTCGGACCCCAGTTCGAGCACGTCGGTATCCGCGGCGGGCGCGGGCCATTGAAGCGGCGCCTCGCTCCCCGGCGCGGCGGCAGTGGCGGCATGGGCCACCACTTCCTCGACCGGCATCGGCGCGAGACTGGTCTCGTCGATGCCGCGATCGCTCTCGATCTCCGCGATCACGTTGCGGACGTGCTGCGCGCTGATGCGGTGCAGTTCCTCGACCGCGCCGAACAGCAGCAGGCGGCTGACCAGCACATTGAGCTTGCGCGGCACGCCGCCGCTATAGTCGAAGATCAGCTCGAACGCCTCCGGCGCGAAGCTGGGGTTGCCCGTCCAGCCGACCTTGCCCAGCCGGTGCAGGATATAGGGTTCGACTTCCTCCGGCTCCATCGGGTCGAGATGGTGCGTCGCGATCACGCGCTGGCGCAATTGCTCCAGCGTCGGGGAATGGAACAGGGTCTGGCGGAATTCGGGCTGGCCGAGCAGGAATATCTGGAGCAGCGAATGGCCGCCGAGCTGGAAATTCGACAGCATCCGCAGTTCCTCGAGCGCGGAGATGGCGAGATTCTGTCCTTCGTCGACGATCAGCAATGTGCGGCGGCCCGCGCGGGCCTGGTCGCGCAGATATTGCTCGATCGTGCGCAGAAGTTCGGCCTTGCTCTGCCCTTCCCATTCGATGCCGAACTGTTCGGCGACAAGGCGCAGCAGATCATCGCCCTCGACCTGCGTCGACACCAGCTTGACCGCCGTCAGCCGGCTGGGATCGATGGTGTTCATCAGATGGCCGACCAGCGTCGTCTTGCCCGCGCCGACATCGCCGGTGATGACGATGAAGCCTTCGCCCTGCGCCAGCCCATAGCCGAGATAGGACATCGCCTTGCGGTGCGTGCCGCTCTCGAAATAAAAGGTCGGGTCAGGGGTCAGCTGGAAGGGGCGCCCGGTGAAGCCGTAAAATTGATCGTACATCGCGAATATTCCCTGCGATCAGAAGTTATAGCGCAATCCCACCAGCGCGGAGCCGATGAGCTGGCTGTTGAAGCCGTCACGGTCGAACGCGTCGAGGCTGGCCGCCGCGGTCCCCGTCAGGCCGCGCCAGAAGCGCCGCGTGTAATAAGTGGAAAGACCGGCCGACCTGCTGTCGCCCGCCCCCGGCACGCCGCTGTCCAGAAAATTGACATAGCCCGACAGGCCGATGTCCGAATCCGCGTCGAGCTTTCGCCCGGCGGTCAGGAACAGATAATAGCTTTCCTCGGTCACGCCGTTGAGCGCCGCGATCGCCGACGTCGGCGGGACCAGCAGGCGGCGGCGGTCGTATCCGGCGCCCACGCCATAATGCCAGCCGCCGAAGTTCGACGTCAGGATCGCCTGCACGCCGCGATTACGATATTGCGCCGCCGTCGCGCTGCCGAACTGCGGCGTCAGACAGCCGCCGCCCTGCGGCCCGAAGACGCAGGTGTCGATGTCGCCCGTGATCGGGTTGCGCGTCGGGTCGAACTGCGTCGGCAGGACGGCCAGACCGCCCGACAGGCCGCGTCCCAGGCTCGACAGCCCGTCATAGACGCCGACCTGTATCATCGTCGCATGATCGGCGCGATAGGTCAGGCTGCCGGTATAGACGGTGTCGCCATAGCGGCGGCCGACGCGCGCGGTCAGCGAGGTGCGGCGGCTCGGCTGCCACATCACGCCC
>PHEM01000253.1 GCA_002842935.1 Alphaproteobacteria bacterium HGW-Alphaproteobacteria-13
GTCGGCGCGCGTCTCGAACGCCGCGATCATCTTGCGCAGCGCCTTGTCGAACATCTGCCCCGCCAGCTTTTCGAAGACACGGTTGCGGAAGGAGAAATCGACGAGGAAATCGACGCGGCACCCGCCGCTTTCGACTGGCTGGAAATGCCATTCATTGCTGAGGTGGCGCATCGGCCCGTCGATATAGGCGACGATCACTTCGCTGGGCCGCTGTTTGTGGACGCGGCACGAGAAACTTTCGCGCAGCCCCTTGAAGCCGACGATCATGTCGGCGACCGCCTCATGCTCGCTGTCGCTGCGAATCCGCAGCGCGACCACCCACGGCAGGAATTCGGGATAGCGCGCGATGTCGGTGACGAGCGCGAACATCTGTTCGGCGCTGTAGGGAAGCTCGCGCGTTTCGTGATGCCGTGGCAAGCTCGAATCAGCCCCCGGCCGCGCGGGCGAGTTGGGCCTCACGCGCCGCGCGCATCACCGCGAAATCGTCGCCGGCATGATAGCTGGAGCGCGTCAGCGGCGAAGCGGCGACTTGCAGGAAGCCCTTGGCGCGTGCGATCTGGGCATAGGCGCCGAACGCCTGCGGCGTCACGAAATCGATGACTTTCGTGTGCTTCGGTGTCGGTTGCAGATATTGGCCCATGGTGATGAAATCGACGTCGGCGCTGCGCATGTCGTCCATCACCTGATGAACCTCCATCCGTTCCTCGCCCAGCCCCAGCATCACGCCGGACTTGGTGAAGATCGACGGGTCGCGGCGCTTGACGCTTTCGAGCAGGCGCAGCGAGGCATAATAGCGCGCGCCGGGACGGATCGTCGAATAGAGGCGCGGCACCGTCTCGAGATTATGGTTATAGACGTCGGGGCGCGCATCGACGATCGCGGCGACCGCGCTGTCGGGCTTGTTGCGGAAATCGGGCGTCAATATCTCGATGGTCGTGGCCGGAGCTTCGCGGCGCAGCGCCTCGATCACTTTCACGAATTGCCCCGCGCCGCCATCGGGCAGGTCGTCGCGGTCGACCGAGGTGATGACGATGTGCGTCAGCCCCATCTTCGCGGCGGCGACGGCGACATGCTCCGGCTCCAGCGGGTCCACGGGGCGCGGCATCCCGGTCTTGACGTTGCAGAAGGCGCAGGCGCGCGTGCAGGTGTCACCCAGGATCATCACCGTTGCATGGCGTTTGGTCCAGCATTCGCCGATGTTCGGGCAGGCGGCTTCCTCGCACACGGTGTTGAGGCTGAGATCGCGCATCAGGCGCCGCGTTTCGGCATAGCCGGGGCTGGTCGGCGCCTTGACGCGAATCCAGTCGGGCTTGCGGGCGGCGGGCTGCGGGCGTGGGGCACTTGCGGTCATCGCGTTTCCATAGGCGCGTGCGCCGCTCTTCTCAACCTCGCATCCTGTGCTAAAGGCCACGCATGAGTCGTTTTGCAGAGTTGATCGAAGGCTATCGCCGTTTCCGGGACCATGGCTGGAAAGAACAGCGCGAACGATGGGCGGAACTGGCGGTGGGCCAATCGCCCAAGGTGCTGATCATCGCCTGTTCGGACAGCCGGTCGGAACCGGCGCAGATTTTCGACACGCATCCCGGCGAAATCTTCGTCATCCGCAACGTCGCGGCGCTGATTCCCCCGTTCGAAATGACGCCGGGCCGCCACGGCACCTCCGCCGCGCTGGAATTCGCGGTCCAGTTCCTGCACGTCGAGGAAGTGGTGGTGATGGGCCACGGCATGTGCGGCGGCTGCCACGCCGCGCTGCACCGCACGATGGAGGGCGCTGAACGCGGGCGCGGCGGCTTTGTCGCCGACTGGATATCGATGCTGGACGAGGCGAGCGCCGACATTCGCGGCCGGTACGACGACATCAACGACCGCGAAGCCCGTCACGAGATGGAACGGGCCGCCGTGCGCGTCAGCCTTGCCAATCTGCGGAGCTTCCCCTGTATCCAGGAAAAGGAGAAGCGCGGAAAGCTGAAGCTGCGCGGGGCGCTCTTCGCGATCAGCGACGGCGTGTTGCACGTCCTCGACGAAAGCAGCGGAGAGTTTTCGCCCGCCTGATGGGCCGCAAGCATCGTCAGGGAATCGCGTAAGTCACATTCGCCTGCCCCACGGGCTTGTCGGCGTCGTCGGTCCAGATGCGCACGTCCATCACCGCCAGCCGCTTGCCGAGACGAAGCATATGCGCGTCGGCGAACAAGGGTCCCGGACGGCAGGGCCGCAGGAACTGATAGTTGAGACCGCTCGTCACCGCCATCGCGACAGGGCCGATATGCGCGAGCACCAGCGCATAGGCAGCCATGTCGGCGAAACCCATCTGCGTCGGGCCGCTGACCAGTCCGCCGGGGCGCAGCGCCTTGTCGGTCGGGCACATCCGCGCCCGCACATGGCCGGGCGCGGCCGAGACGACATATCCGCGCGATCCCGGCGCGGCATGGGGGAAGGCCTTCTCCATGAAGGCGTTGAGCGCCTCCGCGTCCATGCGGATCGCGCTCGACGATATGGGGACCGCCTCCGTCGTCATGCGGATCAACGCGACAATTTCTTATAGGTCGTCGCGTGCGGGCGCGTCGCGCCTTCGCCGAGGCGGCGGATCTTGTCCTCTTCATAGGCTTCGAAATTGCCTTCGAACCATTCGACATGGCTGTCGCCCTCGAACGCCAATATGTGTGTCGCGAGGCGGTCGAGGAAGAAGCGGTCGTGGCTGATGACCACGGCGCAGCCCGCGAAATTCTCCAGCGCTTCCTCCAGCGCCGCCAGCGTCTCGGTGTCGAGATCGTTGGTCGGTTCGTCGAGCAGCAGGACGTTGCCGCCGGCCTTCAGCATCTTGGCCATATGGACGCGGTTGCGTTCGCCGCCCGAAAGCTGGCCGACCTTCTTCTGCTGGTCGGTGCCCTTGAAGTTGAACGCGCCGACATAGGCGCGCGTCTGCATCTCGTGCTTGCCGATCGACATCATGTCGTGACCGCCCGAGATTTCCTCCCAGACATTCTTGTTCGGGTCGAGCGCGTCGCGGCTCTGATCGACATAGCCGAGGCGCACCGTGTCGCCGATCGACACGCTGCCGCTGTCGGGCGTCTCCTGCCCCGTGATCAGCTTGAACAGCGTCGATTTGCCCGCGCCGTTCGGCCCGATCACGCCGACGATGCCGCCCGGCGGCAGCGTGAAGGACAGGTCCTCGAACAGCAGTTTGTCGCCATAGGCCTTGGAAATGCCGTTGACCTCGATCACCTTGCCGCCCAGCCGCTCGGGCACCTGGATGACGATCTGGGCCTTGCCGGGCGTGCGGTTCTCCTGCGCCTCGACGAGCTGGTCGAAGCTCTTGATACGCGCCTTCGACTTGGCCTGACGGGCCTTGGGCGATTGCCGGATCCATTCCAGCTCTTCCTTGATCGCCTTCTGGCGGCCCTGATCCTCGCGCGCTTCCTGTTCGAGGCGCTTGCCCTTCTTTTCCAGATAGGTCGAATAATTGCCTTCATAGACGAAATAGCGGCCGCGATCGAGTTCGAGGATCCAGTTCACGACATTGTCGAGGAAATAGCGGTCGTGGGTGACGAGGATGACGTTGCCCGGATAATCGACCAGATGCTTTTCCAGCCAGGCGACGCTTTCGGCGTCGAGGTGGTTGGTCGGTTCGTCGAGCAGCAGGATCGACGGCTTTTCCAGCAGCAGGCGCGTCAGCGCGATGCGGCGCTTTTCGCCGCCCGACAGATTCTCGACGCTCCAGTCGCCGGGGGGACAGCGCAGCGCTTCCATCGCGATTTCGAGCTGGTTGTCGAGCGTCCAGCCGTCCACCGCGTCGATCTTTTCCTGCAGCGTGCCCATTTCCTCCATCAACGCGTCGAAATCGGCATCCTCGGGCGGGTCAGCCATCAGCGCGCTAATCTCGTTGAAGCGGTCCATCATGTCGGCGACGGGGCGGACGCCGTCCATGACATTCTCCTTCACCGTCTTCGCGGGGTCGAGCTGCGGCTCCTGCGCCAGATAGCCGACGGTGATCCCCTCACCCGGCCATGCCTCGCCCGTGAAATCCTTGTCGATGCCCGCCATCACCTTCATCAGCGTCGATTTGCCGGTGCCGTTCGGGCCGACGATGCCGATCTTGGCATCGGGATAGAATTGCAGGTTGATGTTGTTCAGCGTCGGCTTTTGCGCGCCGGGATAGGTCTTCGACAGACCTTTCATCACGAAACTATATTGGGCGGCCATGGAAAAATGCTCCGAAAAAACTGGCGGGGCCGCGAGGGCGGCCATGAAAATGGAATCGAGGGCCGGTTAGCGAATGGGCGCGCGCTTGGCAATCGACGCCGGCCGCTGCAGCCGCTAGGGATGATTCTCGCGCAGGGGCGCGCGCCAGCATCGCCCCATATTGTTTCGGGGAAATGACGGATTTGCGCGCGCTCCGGCCATCTCAATTATTTTTGTTGACGATTCACGCGGAAAGGCTAAATCCCGCGGCTCGCGGGACGGGAAAGATTCCCTAGCGCGGAAAGGCATTTTAGGGAGCCCACACATCATGAAGAAGTTTGCTGCTATCGCCGTTGCTGCCAGCATGTTCGCCCTCGCCGCTTGCGGTGAAAAGGCTGCTGAAGAAGCCACCACCGAAGCCCCGGCCGCTGAAGCCGTCGCCGAAGAAGGCGCCGACGCCGCTGCTGCCGGCGCCGAAGCCGCTGCCGCTGGTGCGGAAGCCGCCGCTGCCGGTGCCGACGCCGCTGCTGCTCCGGCCGCTGACGCCGCCGCTGCTCCGGCTGCCGACGCCGCCGCTGCTCCGGCCGAAGAAAAGAAGTAAGTCACGGCCCTTCGGGGCATTGACCGAAACGAAAAAAGAGGCGGCCTTCCTTCGGGAAGGCCGCCTTTTTCTTTGGCGATTATATCGTTTGCGAACACGCCGCTGATTTTCGAGCAATCCCGACCTTCGTCCAGCTTCGTCATGCTGAACTTGTTTCAGCATCCATGGCCGGACCTCTCCTTCCGCGCCGCGCCCAAGTCGGGGGCAGACCAT
>PHEM01000254.1 GCA_002842935.1 Alphaproteobacteria bacterium HGW-Alphaproteobacteria-13
AAGCGCGCGGGCGGCGCGGCGCGCCATGCCGCCGTCACGCGGTCGAGCAGCCGGTTACGGCGATCCGCGCGGTCGATGGCGCCCGTGCGCGCGAGCACGGCGGGCCAATGGTCGACGAGCAGCCGCAGCCGGTCCAGTGACGCACGCCAATGGTCGGCGAAGGCGCCCAGATCGAGATCGACGAGCGCCGATGCCGCGACCTCCTCATATTGCAGCTGGTCGATGACGCGCGCCAGCCCCTCCGCCAGCTGAAAGGCGGCGGCGCCCGTGATCGGCGCTTCGCCGGGCGGCGTGTGACGCTCGATCAGTTCGGAAAGCAGCAGGCGGCGGCGCAGCGCGTCGATCGCGGGCGGGATCGGCTCCACTTCGTCGTCGATGGCGTCGAGCGCCAGTGCGACCGATTCGTCGAGATCCGCATCACCGATCACGGCAAGACGCGGCATCAGCAATCCCTTGCCACCCGCGCGCACGAACGCCGCCTGCACGGCGCCGAGCGCGCGATTGCTGGGCAGCAGAACCAGCCCCTGCGCCAGCCCCAGCGCGCCGTCGCCATGGCGCGCGATCAGCCCGGCGACGAGCGCGTCGGCAAAGGCCCGGTGGACGGGGATGGAGTAGAGGGCGGGACGGCCAGCCGCTGTCATTGCGATTCCTTCGCCGGGATGGCGATCGGTGTCAAACCTCGCTCAGCGCCGCCTCGGTCGGGGCGATGCTCGCGGGGGTGCCGACGTCGAACCACTGGCCCATGTGCGACACGCCGTACAGGCGGCCCGCCGCGATAGCGCGGTCCCACAGGATATTGGTCGAAAAGGGACCTTCGGGCGCCCCGTCGAGCAGGCGCGGCGAAATAAGCTGGATGCCGGTATAGACGAAAGGCGCGATGCGCCCCGGCTTGCGGCGCGACAGGCGGCCCGCCGGGTCCATGTGGAAATCGCCCGGCCCGCGATGCCTCGTCGCGCTCGCCTGCCGGATGACGAGCAGCAGCGCGTCCATCCTGTCGCCGTCCCAATGGCGCGCGAGGTTCAGGATGCTGTCCTGCGGACCGTCGGTCCA
The DNA here is from genome assembly GCA_002842935.1 of Alphaproteobacteria bacterium HGW-Alphaproteobacteria-13. Taxonomy (GTDB): domain Bacteria; phylum Pseudomonadota; class Alphaproteobacteria; order Sphingomonadales; family Sphingomonadaceae; genus Sphingopyxis. Next base: position 1,051 of record PHEM01000254.1, read on the forward strand.
GATATTGTCGCTGTTGACGATCAAGATCGGATCGCCGCGCAGCAGCGGCAAAGCCCTGACCATCCCGCCGCCGGTTTCGAGCAACTGGCCGCGCTCGTCCGAAACGGCGATGGTGAAGGCGCGCTTCTGCTTGGCGAGATGCGCTTCCAGCGCGTCGGCGAGATAGTGGACGTTGACGACGACATGGCCGATCCCCGCCGCCTCGATGCGGTCGAGGCTGTGGTCGATCAGCGCCTTGCCCGCGACGCGCACCAGCGGCTTGGGCCGCGTCGCGGTCAGCGGGCGCATCCGCTTGCCGATGCCCGCCGCCATCACCATCGCGCTGTCGATCTTCGCCGTCACGCCCATGCCTCCGCGCGCTTTTCGGGGGGGATGTTGGCGTCGAACCACGCCCGCACGGGAAGCAGCGCGGGATGCGACAGGTCGCGTTCGAGCAGCCCCCACATGCGCGGCTGGAACCGGCGGTATCCGGGCTTGCCGTCGCGCTTCCACAGCCGCACGAAGACGCCCAGGATGCGCGTGTTGCGCTGCGCCGCCAGCGCCCAATAGGCGGTACGAAGCGCCTCGTCCTGCCCGCTTGCCGCCACATAGCGGTCCAGCATCGCCGCCTCCACGCCCGCGCTGACGTCGCGCCGCGCATCCTCCAGCACCGAGGCGAGATCATAGGCGGGATGGCCGACCAGCGCGTCCTGAAAGTCGAGCAGGCCGAACCGCAGCACGCCCTCACGCCCCGCGACGAGCATGATATTTTCGGCATGGAAATCGCGCAGCACGGTGACGCGCGGCAGGCCATCCGCCTCGACGGGCGCCAGCACCGCTTCCCACGCGGCGCGAAAGCCGTCGCGATCGACCTCCAGATCGAGCGCGGGGGCATACCAGTCCGCGAACAGCATCACTTCGTCGAGCCATTGATCGAGACCATGGACGGGCAGCCCCGGCATCGGCGCGCGCGCGTGGAGATGGGCCAGCAAATCGACGACGCCCGCATAATAGTCTGCTTCGGCATCGGGCCGCTCGTCGAGCGTCTCGCGCAGCCGCACGTCGCCGAAATCCTCGATCAGCAGCAACCCCCGCTCCAGATCGCGCGCGAGGATCGCGGGGGCGGACAGCCCCTCGGCGAGCAGCCATTCGGCGACGGCGATGAAGGGGCGCGGGTCTTCGTGCGGCGGCGGCGCGTCCATCAGCACCGCCTGCCGGTCCCTGTCCACGACGCGGAAATAGCGGCGGAAAGAGGCATCGCCGGCCAGCGGCAATATCTGCGCATCGCCCCAGCCGTGCGCGGCCAGGAAAGCCGGGGCATGGGCGGGCGGAATCATCGGAGCGGCCATCGCGCTTCCCAAGCGGGCGGCACTGTCGCTGTCAAGACGCGGGTGTCGCCCGCGCCCGAAATCGCCAGTTCCAGCGCGCCCGGCCAGCCGCCCTGCCCCAGCCGCTCCGGCCATTCGATCAACAACGCGCCGTCATACAGATAATCGTCGAGACCCAGCTCGGTCAGTTCGCTTTCCGCCTCGATGCGATAGAGATCGACATGGGCGACGGGCAGGTCGGTCTCGGGCGGCGCATAGGGCTGGACGATCGCGAAGGTGGGACTCGGCGCCTCGCCCGCCAGCCCGCGCGCCTTCAGCATCGCGCGCGCCAGCGTCGTCTTGCCCGCGCCAAGATCGCCCGACAACAGCACGACATCACCGGGCGCGAGCACGGCGCCGATCGCGGCGCCGATGCGATCGGCCTCGTCGAGATTATAGGGGTGACGATATTGCATGGTGGTGACGAACAGGATTCGCGCAGAGGCGCAGATACGCGGAGAGATGGCTTTCGAGCCTCCCTCCCCGGAACGGGGAGGTGGCAGCCCGCAGGGCTGACGGAGGGGCCGAAACCTCTCGACCTGACGCACCGTCTCGGCCCCTCCACCGCCTTCGGCGGTCCCCCTCCCCGTTCCGGGGAGGAACTTTTGCGTAGTCCTTTCCCGGCACCGCCCTATCCTTCGCGCGGCAGGCTGATGCGCACCATCGTTCCCTGCCCCTTCTCGCTCATCACCTCCATCGTCCCGCCGTGCGCGGCGACGAGCTGGCGCGCGAGGGCAAGGCCGATGCCGCCGCTTTGCGTGCCCGCCTGCTGCCCGCGCGTGATCGCGGCGACCGCTTCGGGCAGGCCGGGTCCGTTGTCGGAGACGACGATATCGACGCCCTTCGCATCGCCCTCGGCATGGAGCAGCACGCGCCCGCCGGTCCGCCGCGTCGGCGCCGTGAAGCGGATCGCATTGTCGAGCAGCCCCGCGACCAGCCGCGACAGCCGCTGCGCATCGCCTTCGACCTGGCCCAGACCAGCGGCAAGATCGCCGACCAGTTCGATGCGCTCGCTCTTCGCGAAAGCCGCCGCCTCGGCCAGCGCCTTGCCGAGCAGGGCATGGACATCGACGGGCGCGCGCTCGATCGCCAGCGTCCCCGCCTCCCCCTGCGCGAGGTCCAGCACATTGTCGATCTGCCGCCCCAGCACCGCGACCGAATCCATGATCGCCTCGACATAGGCCTGCTGCGGCGCGCTGAGCGGTCCCGCATAGCCCGCCTGCAACATCTCGCCAAAGCCGCCGATCGACGTCAGCGGCGTGCGCAGTTCATAGCTCATCCGCGACAGGAAGGCGGTCTTGGCCTTGTCCGCCGCCTCCAGCGCCTCGTTGCGTTCGCGCAGCGCGCCTTCGATGCGGCGGCTGTCGCTGACGTCGAGCATGATCAGCAGCGCATTGCCGTCCGGCAGCGGGATCGACGCGAAGTCGAAGGCGCGCCCATCGGCGAAGCGGATGTCGCCCTTGCGCTGCGTGCGTTCCAGCGTCGCGGCGCGGATCACTTCCTGCACGATGCTGACCTGATTCGGCTTGGCGAGCCGGTCGGCGAGTCCGCCCATCAGCGCATCGACGCGCGGATGCGCCGCCAGCGTCGATTCATCGACGCCCCACAAGCGCCGGAAACGCTGGTTCCACAGGTGCAGGCGGCCGTCGGGGGCAAAGACCGCGATCGCCTCGAACAGATTGTCGAAGGTCGCGGTGCGCACGCGCAGCAGCGTGTCGCGCGCGCCCGCAAGCTGCACCTGCTCGGTCCGGTCCTCCGCGATCAGCAGCAGGCCGCCGTCGGGCGTCGGCTGCGCCACGACATGCAGGTGCGTGCCGTCGCGCAACAGCCATTCCTCTTCGCTGGCCTCGGCCCGCGCGAACCAGCCGACATGCGCCTGCCGCCATTCGGGATAGTCGCGCACTTCGGGAACGCGGCCCGCGTCGCGCCACGCATCGAGCAGGCGGGCGAAGGGCGGCGCCTCCGCCACTTCGTCGGCGTCGAGCGCGAACATCCGGCGGAACGGCAGGTTGGCGAAGACCAGCGCCTGGTCGGGACCGAATTGCGCGACGGCGGCGGACAGCCGGTCGAGCAGTTCGCGCTGCATGTCGGCGAAACGGCGATGCGCGCCGCGTTCGCTTTCCAGTTCCTGGATGTCGATCGCATAGCCCGCGATGCCGATCGGGCGTCCGCCTTCCGGCGCGAGCGGCACGTCGACGACGCGCATGATCCGCCGCTCGCCCTCGATCGTCACAGGGATCGTTCGCATCTGCGCCGTGCCCGCCGCGCGCGCGGCGTCGGCGGCGTCGGCGGCGCTGACGCCCGCGACGGGTTCGCACAATTCCGTGCCGCCCTCGATCACCGCCGCCGCGCTCAACCCCTCGACGGCGCGGACATAGGCGCGGTTGACGAGCGCGAGGTTCAGTTCCGTGTCGCGGAACCACATCGGGAAAGGCGCGGCCTCGATCAGGCCCGAGAGGGCGTCGAACGCCGCCATCGCCTCCGCGCGCTCGGCCTGTTCGCAGCGCTGTGGCTGCTGGCCGGGCTGTGGGCGGTCGGGCGCGGGATCGCGATGCAGCGCCGCTCCGCCTATGTCGCCGCGCA
>PHEM01000255.1 GCA_002842935.1 Alphaproteobacteria bacterium HGW-Alphaproteobacteria-13
CACTTCGACGGCGATCGGCATATAGCCGTGATCGACGCCGCAAAGCTCCGAACACTGGCCGTAATAGACGCCGACCTTGTTGGCGGTGAAAGTGGTTTCGTTGGCGCGGCCCGGGACCGCGTCCATCTTCGTCCAGAAAGCGGGGACCGCGAAGCTGTGGATCACGTCGGCGCCGGGGATGATCAGCTTCACCTGGCGCCCGACCGGCACGACCATGCGGTTGTCAACGGCAAGCTGGTGCGGCTCGCCCGTGACGTCGGCCTGTTCCTTGGTCAGCATCTTCGACACATATTCGCCGATACCCTGATCGGGATAAGCATAGCCCCAATACCATTGATAGCCCGTGACCTTGATCGTCAGCGCGTCCTTCGCCGGCGGTTCATATTGCGCGGCGAGCAGGCGGATCGACGGCACCGCGATCACGGCGAGGATCAGGACGGGGATGCCGGTCCAGATGACTTCGATCAGGGTGTTGTGCGTCGTCTTCGACGGCACGGGGTTCGCCGCCGTGCGATAGCGGAACATCACCCACAGCAGCAGGCCGAGCACCAGCAGCGAGATCACCGTGATCACCGGCAGCAGGATGATATGGTTGAACCGATAGGCCTGCTCGCCGATCGGCGTGACCTGCGGCTGGAAGTCGATTCCCCTGTCGATCGGCTGGCCGACGCCCGGTTCGGGCTTCAGCGGCACATAGGTCGCATCACCGGCCGGGACCTCCGCCGCCACCTCCGCCGCACCGGCCGGAACCGGATTCGCCGGGGCGGCCGCCACGGGCGCCTCTGCCGGGGCTGCCACCGGTGCCTGCGCATGGCTCGCGCCCACCGCGCCAAGCGACAAGGCCGCCGCAATTACAAGGGTTTTCAAGCTCTTCATAAGAATAGTGCCGCCCGTTGCCTGTTGTTATTCCGATGCTTCCGCCTGTCATTCGCAACGGCCGGACGTGGGTTCCGGCAGCCGGAGGACAGGCTGAATCTCGCGGGCGCTATAGACCCGCTTGCCGCTTGCCTCAAGCATCTCTAACACTATTTTGCGGCTGGCGGACCAGCTCCGCTGAAAGCAGGCCGATCCCGGCCCGCCACCTTGATGGACATAAAGACCGACTTCTCCATGACCGACGATGACATCCTGGCCGAATTCCGCGCCGCCGACGCCCTGCTCCAGGGACATTTCCTTCTCTCTTCCGGCCGTCACAGCGAATATTATCTGCAATGCGCGCGGGTTCTGATGGACACCGAACGCGCCGGGCGGCTCGCCGTCGCGCTGGCGGCCAAGCTGCCGCGCGACCTGAAACAGGCGATCGACCTGGTCGTCTCGCCCGCGATGGGCGGCGTCATCATCGGCCATGAAATGGGCCGCGCGCTCGGCAAGCCCGCGATCTTCGTCGAGCGCCCGACCGGGACGTTCGAGCTGCGGCGCGGCTTCGCCATCGCCCCCGGCGCGAAAGTGCTGATGGTCGAGGATGTGGTGACGACCGGCCTGTCCTCGCGCGAGGCGATGGAGGCGGTGCGCGCAGCGGGCGGCGACGTCGTCGCCGAAGCGGCGCTGGTCGACCGCGCGGGCGGCAACGTCGATCTGGGCGTGCCCTTCTATCCGCTCGTCGCGATCAATTTCCCGACCTATGCGCCGGACGAACTGCCGCCCGAACTCGCGGCGACGCCCGCGATCAAGCCGGGGAGCCGCGCGAATTGAGCCGGCGCCTGCGCCTCGGCGTCAACATCGACCATGTCGCGACGATCCGCAACGCGCGCGGCGGCGATCATCCCGATCCCGTGCGCGCGGCGGAAATCGTCGCAGCGGTGGGCGGCGACGGCATCACCGCGCATCTGCGCGAGGACCGGCGCCATATCCGCGACGACGACCTCGCGCGTATCCAGTCGGCGACCGACCTGCCCCTGAACCTGGAAATGGCGGCGACCGACGAGATGGTCGCCATCGCGCTGCGCCACGCGCCGCACGCCGCCTGCATCGTCCCCGAAAAACGCGAGGAGCGCACGACCGAGGGCGGGCTGGACGCGGCGGGGCAGCACAATCATCTCGCCCCGATCGTCGCGCGGCTCAATGACGCGGGCATCCGCGTCAGCCTGTTCATCGAGCCGGACGCGCGGCAGATCGAGGCCGCGATGCAGTTGAAGGCGCCCGTCGTCGAATTCCACACCGGCCGCTATGCCCATGCCGAGGGCGAGGAACGCGCGGCGGAACTGCGCCGCCTGGCCGACGCGGCGGCACTGGCGTGGAAGAACGGCATCGAGCCGCACGCGGGGCATGGGCTGACCTATGACAATGTCATGCCGGTGGCCGCGATCCCGCAGCTCGCGGAGTTGAACATCGGTCATTATCTGATCGGCGAGGCGATCTTCACGGGGCTGGAGAGCGCGGTGCGGCGGATGCGCGCGTTGATGGACGAGGCGCGCGGGTGAGCGGCCCACACCAGATCCTCCCCGGAACGGGGAGGGGGACCACCGAAGGTGGTGGGGGGGTCGAAACCTCTCGTCATGACGCACCGCCCCGGCCCCTCCACCATCCTGCGGATGGTCCCCCTCCCCGTTCCGGGGAGGATTTTCTGTGATCATCGGCTTAGGCTCCGACCTCTGCAATATCGAGCGTATCCAAGCCTCGCTCGACCGCTTCGGCGAACGCTTCGAGCGCCGCGTCTTCACCGACGTCGAGCGCGCCAAGGCGGCGCGGCGGCCGTTCACGCGCGCGGGCACCTATGCCAAGCGCTTCGCCGCCAAGGAGGCTTTCTCCAAAGCCGTCGGAACCGGGTTCAAACGCGGCGTGTTCATGAAGGACATCGGCGTCGTCAACGCCCCCTCCGGCGCGCCGACGCTCGCGCTGACGGGCGGCGCGGCGGCGCGGCTGGCCGACATGATCCCGGCGGGGCACCGCGCGCATATCCATTTGACGCTGACCGACGACCATCCGTGGGCGCAGGCCTTTGTCATCATCGAGGCGATCAAGGACTGACCATGGCGAAAGGCAAAAACAATGACCGCCAGGAGGAAGGCGGCTGGGGCAAGCTGATCCGCGACGTCGCGCTGATCCTGCTGCTGGTGGTCGGCATCCACAGCTGCGTCGCCAAGCCCTTTTACATCCCGTCGGATTCGATGATGCCGACGCTGCTGAGCGGCGACCGGCTGATCGTCAGCAAATATCCCTATGGCTGGTCCTATGCCTCGGCCAGCTTTCACCTCGCGCCCAAGGTCGAGGGGCGGATTTTCGGCCGCCTGCCCGAACGCGGCGACATCGTCGTGCTCGAACATCCCGAAACGCGCATCGACTATATCAAGCGCGTGATCGGCCTGCCCGGCGACACCATCGAGCTGCGGGGCGGCGCGCTGATCATCAACGGCAAGCCCGTGAAGCGGGAGGTTCAGCCGATGCTGGCGATCCCCGTCGACCTCAACACCCCCAGCCCCGACAGCAGCCTGCACGGCTTCGTCGCGCGCGACGCACGGGGGCGCATGGTGCTGGAAGTGCCGATCGTGCGCGAAACGCTGCCCGGCGGGGCGACTTTCGACACCATCGACATGGGGGCGTATCAGACCGACGATTTCGGCCCGATCACCGTGCCCGCCGATCATCTGTTCCTGATGGGCGACAATCGCGACGGCAGCGCCGACAGCCGCGTGGCCAGCGACCGCAAGGGGCTGGGCGGTCCGGTCCCGTTCGACGCCATCGCGGGCCGGGCGGAAGTCATCAGCTTTTCGACGGACGGATCGGCGAAATGGTATAATCCCATCAGCTGGTTCCAGGCACTGCGATCGGGCCGCGCCGGAACCGATCTGCGGCCCGAGCGTGAAGACGCTGCGCGATAGGGACGGAACAGGGAGCAAGCACATGGCGGCGGCAGGCGGCGGCAAGGAAAAGATCAGGGGCCGCGCCGAAACGCCCGGTCCCACCGAGATTCGCAGCGACCTTCTGCGCACCGAATTGCTGCGCGCGGGGGCGTGGCTGGGGTTGGCGCTGCTGATCGGCCTTTGCATCGTGCTGATCCAGCCGATCATGCTGATCTTCGCCGCCATCGTCATGGCCGCGATCCTCGACGGCGGCACGCGCCTGCTGGGCCGCGTGCTGCCGATCGGCCGGGCGTGGCGCCTGTTGATCGTCTGCCTGTCGCTGGCCGCCTTCCTCATATGGACGGTGATGTTCGCGGGATCGCAGATCGCCGATCAGGCCGCGACGCTGCAACAGGTCATCATGATCCAGGTCGAACGCCTCGCCGCCTGGGCCAGCGAGCATGGCATGGGCAATTTCCAGCTCGACGCCAAGACGATCACGGAAAATTTCGCGGGAACCTTCGGCCGCGTCACGGCGGCGGTCGGGTCGGTCGTCGGCGCGCTGACCAGCGTCGTGATGATCCTCGTGCTCGGCATCTTCATCGCCATCGAACCCCGGCTTTACGAACGCGGCGTCGCCTGGATGCTGCCGATGAAGTCGCGCGAGAATTTCTATATCACCACGGCGCGCATGGGCTTCACGCTGCGCCGCCTGATGGCCGGGCGGCTGCTGGGCATGGTCGTCGAGGGGATCGGCACCTGGCTCGCCTGCCTGGCCGTCGGCATTCCGATGGCGGCGCTGATGGGGCTGCTGACGGGCCTGCTGGCCTTCATCCCCAATATCGGCGCGATCGTGTCGGGGATATTGCTGGTGCTCGTCGGTTTCTCGGCGGGCACCGACACCGGGCTATGGGCGATCGCGATCTATTTCATCGTCCAGACGGTCGACGGCTATCTGATCGTGCCGATGGTCGCCAAGCAGACCGTCGACCTGGCCCCGGCGCTGGTGCTGGGCGCGCAGATTCTGCTCGGCGCGCTGCTCGGCCTGATGGGGCTGTTCCTCGCCGATCCGATCGTCGCGATGATCAAGGTCGCGCTGGAGCGCGAGGCGGAACGGAATGCCGGGGCGGCCGGGACGGCGTAAAGCACGTCGTCCCCGCGCAGGCGGGGATCGCTATCGGCGTAGCGCAA
>PHEM01000256.1 GCA_002842935.1 Alphaproteobacteria bacterium HGW-Alphaproteobacteria-13
GAGCGGCCGCGGAGACACGGGGCGAGGCTGTAGCGGTCGATGTAGCTCCCGGCCAAACGCTATTCGTGCTGCTGCGGAGCGAAGCGTCTTATGGTTGGGCGGGAGGTATCATGTCGAGCGTCACGCCAAAGCCCGATGATCCATCCATTTCGCGGGAAGATCGCTTTGGCGCGCATATCGAGGCGGTGCGAGCCAACCATAAGTTGAACATTGTCCCGCGCTGGTTTCCACCTCATAGCAGCGCCGACTATCCGGTCACAGGCTATCCAATCATGGTGCGCTTTCGCGACATTCGCGATCCCAAGACGGCGGAGATAGTCAATCCCGACAATCTCGCCGCCTCATTCGGGCCGGGGGTGAAGCTGCGCCGCATTACCGTGCAGATCACCGACGATCCGGTTACAGACAACGTAATGACGCGATTTAGCACGCAATTTTTCAACGATTGGTCGCAGTTTAGAGAGCAAATTTCACATTGCAGGCAGGTAGATCATCCGCTTTTCCGTTCGGCAGTCACACGTATTAACAAAGATGATTTTAAAATTGATACCGGCAAGGTAAGTTTTGGTTTTGGTGGCGGCACTAGTGATCCGGGGCTTGAGCAAAGAAGGCGATTGAGCGCGGTTCCCTGCGAACAGCTTATCCCTGGATATGCTGGCGGCCCACTTCGCCGGCTGAACGAGCCGGCGACATTTCAGCACCGCCCCGTTGCCCAAGCCGGTCAAAAACAGCGGGTCGAGCTGGCGCGCTGGACGCCGGGTTCCACTCCGCTCACGTCCAACTGGGGAGGAACGCTTACAGTCTTGAACGGATGCCTTGCCGTGAATCCACGCGGGATGCTCCTGCTATTTCCCTATGGCGAAGGCAAGTGGGATGCAGAGCGGGAGATATTGACCTATAATGATAGAGAATATGCCATCGGAAGTCCGGTCAGCTTCCACGGTGACACTGTTCATTTGTTCATCGACGGCGGCAAGGCAGAGTATCAGTCCGACTCCCCGGATTTAGGCAAGCACGATTTCGGCTCATGCAATGGCTATGAAATATTCCGTGTGGACAGCCGCGCTAATCAGACGCGGTATCGCATCAACTCGACAACTCCATAAGCAGACATTGACGGCAATCACATGATTCCCGTGCAGTTGCCACGCATTTCCAAGGAAATCGGGGCGCGCTTGGCTTTGCAGGATCGCGCCATTTTCCCAACTGTCCGAGAATCACTGCCGGATTGGGAAAGCGTCCGGCAACGTCCCAAACGGGGTTTTCCGTCACCGTGAAGTGGCCGCATCGCACGCATCAGCTTCAACGGCGGGCGGGCCGACACCTGCGAGGTAGGGGCATTGCAGGTGCGGAAAATGGCCGCAAGGAGGCCGTGGCCCGCCGCCGTTGGTCGGACGGGCGCGCGGGGCGGCCCGGCCGGAGGGGGTGGAGCAACGTGTATCCCTCCCCGTTCGCCCTGAGCTTGTCGAAGGGCTGTTCTTTCTTTCAAGCGTTGAAGGAAGAACGGTGGTAGACCTACGGTCGCCTTCGGCCCGACAAGCTCAGCACGAACGGAAGAGAGGGGAGTGTAGATTTACGGCTCGCTGCTCTATACGTCGTCGTCCGCGTCCGGCCCCGCCATCATCTCTTCGGCGACGGCGTCGGTGCGGCCGCGGATCGCCCCTTCGAGGCGTGCCATCAGTTCAGGATTCTGGGTCAGGAAGGTCTTGGCGTTTTCGCGGCCCTGGCCGATGCGGATCGAATCATAGCTGAACCAGGCGCCCGCCTTTTCGACAAGACCCGCCTTGACGCCGAGGTCGAGGATCTCGCCGATCTTGGAGATGCCCTGGCCGTACATGATGTCGAATTCGACCTGCTTGAACGGCGGCGCGACCTTGTTCTTGACAACCTTCACGCGCGTCGCGTTGCCGACGATCTCGTCGCCATTCTTGATCTGCCCGGTGCGGCGGATGTCGAGGCGGACCGAGGCGTAGAATTTGAGGGCGTTGCCGCCCGTCGTCGTTTCGGGATTGCCGTACATCACGCCGATCTTCATGCGCAGCTGGTTGATGAAGATCACCATGCAGCGCGAGCGGCTGATCGAACCCGTCAGCTTGCGCAGCGACTGCGACATCAGCCGGGCCTGAAGGCCGACATGGCTGTCGCCCATCTCGCCCTCGATCTCCGCGCGCGGGACGAGCGCGGCGACCGAGTCGACGACGAGCACGTCGATCGCGTTCGAGCGCACCAGCGTGTCGACGATCTCCAGCGCCTGTTCGCCCGTATCGGGCTGCGACACGATCAGTTCGTCGATATCGACGCCCAGCTTCCTGGCATAGACGGGGTCGAGCGCATGTTCGGCGTCGACGAAGGCCGCGGTGCCGCCCATCTTCTGCGCCTCGGCGATGCAGTGCAGCGCCAGCGTCGTCTTGCCCGAGCTTTCGGGACCATAGATTTCGATCACGCGCCCGCGCGGCAGGCCGCCCACGCCCAGCGCGATGTCGAGACCCAGCGAGCCGGTCGAGACCGCCTCCACCTGCATCGCCTCCTTCGAGCCGAGCTTCATCACCGAGCCTTTGCCGAACGCGCGATCGATCTGCGCGAGCGCGGCGTCGAGCGCCTTCTGCCTGTCCGTTCCGTTCACTGATTTCCCCGATTCGACGAGTGACAATTGTCCGGCCATCTGCCGTCCCTTTCCTGCTCTAGAGCGACGGTGGAAGCATCGCAACGCCGGACCTATGTGCCACATTTGTTCTTTTGGAACAAGAGGGGAACATGAATTATTCCGGCAACGCTGTTTCTTGCGGAAACGCTGGGGTTGGAAGGGGTTCACGCGAAGCCGCGAAGGCGCGAAGGGATCGGACCGATATAAGCCCCTTCAATTTTCCCCTCCTTGGTTTCACCGTGAAGGTGACGGGAGAAAGCCGCTTCGCGGCAAGAGCTATCTTCTTCGCGCCTTCGCGGCTTCGCGTGAAAATAAAGAAAAGTCCAACCTACCCCGCCGCGAATTCCCCGATCGCCTGTTCGATATCGCCGATCCGAAACGGCTTGGTGACGAGGCGGCGGTGGGTGTGGGGGGCCGGGATCTGGTCGCCGCCGCCCGTCGTGAAGGCAAAGGGAATGCCGCGTTCCGCCAGCGCGTCGGCGATCGGCCAGCCCTTTTCGTCGCCGAGGTTGATGTCGATCAACGCGCCTGCCAGCGGTTCGGCGGCGATGATCGCCAGCGCCTCCGCATTAGACGTCGCCTGCGCGGGTTCGGGCAGGCCGAGCGCGTCGAACATGTCGACCAGCATCATGCCGATCAGCACATCGTCCTCGACGAGCAATATGCGGCGGTTATCGGGCATGATTCTCTCTGTGCGCGGCGTCGTCGAGCGCGGCGGAGACGGCCTCGGCCAGCTGCGCGACGGAAAAGGGCTTGGGGAGGAAGGCGACATCGTCGATATCGATCGATTGCCGAAGCTGCTCCTCGGCATAGCCCGACATGAACAGCACCGGCAATCCCGGACGCTGCGCGCGCATCGCGCGGACCATCGCGGGACCGTCCATGGTCGGCATGACGACATCGCTGACCACCAGGTCGATCTTGCCCATGCCGGCGAAGCGTTCCAGCCCCTCCTCGCCCTGCGACGCCGTAACGACGGTATAGCCCGCGCGCGTCAACGCCCGTTCGGCGACGGCGCGCACCATGTCCTCATCCTCGACGAGCAGGATCGTGCCCGTGCCCCACTGGCTCTTTTTCGGACGGACGGGCGGCGCGGGCACGGCGGGGGTATCGCCGCCCGCGCGGTGGACGGGCAGATAGATGGTGAAGCTGGTTCCCTCGCCCGTCTTGCTGTCAGCGAAGATAAAGCCCGCCGACTGCTTGATGATGCCATAGACGGTCGAAAGGCCCAGCCCCGTGCCCTTGCCCACATCCTTGGTCGTGAAGAAGGGTTCGAAGATCTTGGGCAGCACCTCCGCCGGAATGCCGGTGCCGGTGTCGCGGACGCGCAGCGCGCTATAGTCGGCGGGCGGCATGAACTCACTGCCCATCTGGCGCACCTCGGCGGCCGACACGGGATAGGTCTCGATCGTCAGCGTGCCGCCGCCGGGCATCGCGTCGCGCGCGTTGACGGCAAGGTTGATGATGACCTGCTCAAGCTGGCCGGGGTCGGCGCGCACCGCGCCCAGCCCGCGCCCGTGATGGACGCTGAGCTGCACCGTGTCGCCGATCAGCCGCTTGAGCAGATGCGACACTTCCGAAATCACGTCTGGAAGCTGGAGGATTTGCGGCCGCAACGTCTGCTGGCGCGAAAAGGCGAGCAATTGCCGTGTCAGGCTGGCGGCGCGATTGGCGTTGCTGCGGATGTGCTGGATATCGTCATAATCGCCGTCGCCGGGCGTATGGCGCATCAGCATCAAGTCGCAACTGCCGAGAATCGCGGTCAATATATTGTTGAAGTCATGCGCGACCCCGCCCGCGAGCTGGCCGACCGCCTGCATCTTGGACTGCTGCGCGACCTGGCGCTTGAGGCGCGATTCCTCGCTCGAATCCTTCAGGCTCAGCAGCACCGCCGCCTCGCCCAGCCCGCGCACGCCGACGACGCGCATCGACACGGGGTCGTCGCCCTGCCCCGCCAGCCGGATCGACAGGTCGCCGCCGACCTGCTGCCCGCTGCTGTGGCGGCGGATCATGTCGGCGAGCGGTCCCTTGTCCTCGCCGACGACGATGTCGCCGGGATAGCGCGGCATCCGCCCATCGGCGATGCCCGCCGCGCGCAGGAAGGCGCGGTTCATGTACAGGAAGCGCCCGTCGCGGTCGACCAGCGCGAGACCGAAGGGAAGCAGCGACAGCAACGTCTCCACATAGGTCTGCGCCGTGCCGCGCTCCGCCGGGCCGATCTCTTCGTCGAGGACGGCAAGCAGCATCGGCCCGCCCGCGTCGGCGGGGACGAGCGGAATCTGGAGCATCCGGATCGGCGTGAGCGACCCGCCGTCATCGAGGCGCAGCATCGGCGCGGCGTCGCGGCCGACATAATGCGCCATGTCGCTCTCGCCCAGCGCGCGCAGCAGAAAGGCCTGGTTGGCGCTGCGCAGGCGGCCTTCGGGGCTGACCAGCGCCGCCATCACGCCCGCCTGCCCCAGCGTCCGTCCCGCCGGGCCGTCGAGGTGGCGGATGATCTCCGACGCCAGGTCGAGCCGTTCGTGCGCGGCGAAGCGCCACACTAGATAATCCTCCGCCTGCCCCGCACGGCCGACCTGCGCGCGCAGCCGCAAGGGACCAAGGCCGATGCCGTCGGCCACGCCCTCACCGTCGCGCCACGCGGCGCGCCCGGCATTTTTCAGCAGTTCCGCGCCGCGTCCGTCCACGGGCAGCCCCGGCGGCGTGACGAAGCCGCCCATCCAGGTCGCGAACAGGTCGTTCGCGCAGACCAGCCGCCCCGCCCGGTCCGTGACGGCGATCGCGACATCGTCATGATCGACGGCCTGGCGCAACATCGCCCAGTCGGGCAGCGCCGCCTCGCCCGCCACGCTGCCGGGAAACAGCCG
>PHEM01000257.1 GCA_002842935.1 Alphaproteobacteria bacterium HGW-Alphaproteobacteria-13
TCAAGGCCGGGTTTGACCGTGCGCGGCCGGACATGATCGCGCATCTCGATGCCGTGTCGAACGCATCCTATCCCAGCGGTCATGCGACGAACACGGCGGTGCTCTATCTGCTGCTGGCATGGCTTGCGCCGCCGCGCCGGCGAGCGCCGTTCTGGGCGCTCGCCGCGGCGATGATCGTGCTGAACGGCCTGTCGCGCATCATGCTGGGCGTCCATTGGCCGACCGATGTCGTGGGCGGCACGCTGCTCGGCGCGACTTTCGCCATGTTAGGTGCGTGGGCGGCTACACCACCAGCCGGTCGATCATCGCCTCGCGCATTTCGGGCGTGAAATTCAGCACGGCCTCGGCATAGCCCGGGATATCGCCATGATCGCGGCGCACCGTGGCGAGCGCGGAGTCGAGATAGGCGGGGTTCACCGACATCAGCGCGCGCACGGCATCGTCCTTGATCTCGCCGCCATAGCGCTGGCGGATATGCGCAGCGCCTTGCGCGATCCGCTCCTCGATCTTCCCGGCGGTGTTGGTGAGGAGATAGTCGTGCATCAGATCATCCTCATGCACCCCCAGCAGGCGATGGACGATCGCGACCGCGAAGCCCGTGCGGTCCTTGCCCGCGACGCAGTGGACAAGGCTGGGCGCGTCATATTCCGCGAGCGCCGCCAGATAGAGCCGCAAGGTCGCCACCAGCGCCGGGCGATAGGGCATCCCGGCATAGGTATGGATCATCCGCGTGCGCGCCGCTTCGGCATCGACGGCCCCGCCCGCGGCCTGAAGATGCGGCGCGAGTCCCGCCGTCACGCCGCCCGCGAACAGCACGCGCGCCGAGAATCCTTCGGAGCGGCGGCAGGGATGCAATTGCCGCTCGTCATCGCCGCGCAGGTCGACCACCGTTTCCAGCCCCAGCGCATCGATGGCCGCGAGGTCTTCGTCGCTGGCCGTTTGATGATGCGCCGACCGCCACAGCACGCCTTCGCGCAACCGCCCGCCGCCCTCGACGGCATAGCCGCCGTAATCGCGGAAATTATGGACTCCCGACAGGGGCAGGACGCGTGTCGCCGCCATCGTCATTCTCCCGTGAACACCGGCGCGCGCTTTTCGATAAAGGCGTCGATCGCCTCGCGATTGTCGGCGGTTTCGTGCACGATCGCCTGATAGGCGGCACTGAGTTCGAGAATGTCGCTCATCCGGCTGTGCTGCGCCTCGCGCAGCAGCCGCTTGGTCAGGCGCAGCGCGCGCGGCGGGTTGCAGACGATGCGTTCGGCAATGGCGACGGCGCGGTCGAGCAATTCGGCGTCAGGCACCACTTCGGTGACGAGACCATAGTCCTTCGCGGTCTGCGCGTCGAAGCGGTCGCCGGTCAGGAACAGCTCGGCAGCGCGCGGATAGCCTAGGATTTTCTGAAGCAGCCACGCCCCGCCGTCGCCGGGAACGATGCCGACCTTGATGAAGCTGCACGCGAATTGCGCGCTTTCGGCCGCGATGCGGATGTCGCAGGTGCAGGCGAGGTCGCAGCCAAGCCCGATCGCATGGCCGTTGACCGCCGCGATCATCGGTATCTCGCAGTCCATCAGCGCGCGGATCGCCGCCTGAACGCCCCGGCGGTAATTGGCGCGCGTCGAATCGGGCTGGTCGAGGACGCCGATGCCCTGGCGGTCCTTCATGCCCTTGAGGTTGCCGCCGGCGCTGAACGCCTTGCCGCTGCCGGTCAGGATGATCGCGCTGACGCCGCGATCCCGGCCAAGGTCGCGAAGCGTGTCGATGATGTCGTCGCAATCGGCGTGCGTGCCGATGGCGTTCATGCTCTCCGGCTTGACCATCGTCAGGATCGCGATCCGGTCCCGCCGCTCGACACTCAAAAATTCGCCCATATGCAAGATTCCTTTTGTTGTTTGCGCAAAGCTATTGCATGGCTGGCGCGACATGCAAGGCTTTGCGCTCTTTCCTTTCGATCCGCCAGGCGACGTGGCGGCCCTGCGCGCCGATTTGCGCGCCTGGCTGGCGGACCATCAACCGCAAGGCCGAATCGTCGGCCGCAGCAATTGCTGGGCGAACTTCAATCCGGATTTCAGCCGCGCGCTCGGCGCGGCGGGCTATATCGGCATGACGCTGCCGCGCCGCTACGGCGGCGGCGAGCGCCATCCACTCGAACGCTATGTGGTGATCGAGGAGCTGCTGGCGGCGGGCGCGCCGGTCGGGGCGCACTGGATCGCCGACCGCCAGACCGGCCCGCTGATCCTGCGGTACGGCAGCGAGGAACAGCGCGAACGCTATCTGCCCGGCATCGCGCGCGGCGAAGTCTATGCCTGCATCGGCCTGTCCGAACCCGGCGCGGGTTCCGACCTCGCCTCCGTGCGGACGAGCGCGCGCCATACGGCGGAGGGCTGGCGCATCAACGGCCAGAAGATCTGGACGACCGGCGCGCATCTGTCGCACATCATGCTCGCGCTCGTCCGCACCGAGGAGGGAAGCGAGCGCAACGCCGGGCTGAGCCAGTTGCTGATCGATCTCGACACGCCGGGGGTCACGATTCGCCCGATCATCGACATGGCGGGCAATCACGACTTCAACGAAGTCTTTTTCGACGATGTCCTCGTCCCGCACGGCGCGCTGGTCGGCGAGCGCGGGCAGGGGTGGCGGCAAGTCACGGCGGAGCTGGGCCTCGAACGGTCGGGACCGGAACGCTATCTGTCGAGCCATGCGCTGCTGGAGGCGCTGGTGGACGCCGCGGGAAGCGAACCAGATCCGGCGGTCGCGCGCCTGATCGGCGAACTGACGGCGGAGATGTGGACGCTGCGGCAGCTGTCGATGTCGACGGCCGCCAAGCTCGCCGCCGGAGAAGACCCGATGGTCGAGGCGTCGGTGGTCAAGGAGCTTGGCAATGCGTTCGAACAGGATATGCCGCGCCGCGTTCAGGCCGTGGTCGATTGCGGTTGGGACGATCCCGACGATCTCGCGCGGTTGCTGCGCACGCTGCTCATCGCCTCTCCCAGCTTCTCGCTGCGCGGCGGGACGCGCGAAGTGATTCGCGGCATCATCGCGCGCGGGCTGGGCTTGCGATGAGCGCCGCGCGCGACATGCTGTGCGACACGGCCCGCGCCGTGTTCGCCGAGGCGGCGGGCGCCGGGATGGCGCCGGTCGAGCAGGCGGGCTTCGACCTGCTGCTGGTGGCGGAGAGCGAAGGCGGCTTCGGCGGCGATTGGGGCGATGTCCATGCCGTGCTGCGCCTCGCGGGCGAATTGGCGCCCGACCTGCCGGTGGCGGAATTGATCCTGTCGGGACTCGGCGAGGCGCCAGAGGCGCTTCATGCGGCGGCGGCGGTCAGCCTGATGGCGGGTTCGATGGGGCAGGCGCTGGCGCTGTCGATCGAGCATGTCAACACGCGCCAGCAGTTCGGGCGCCCGCTCGGCAAGTTCCAGGCCGTGCAGCAATCGCTCGCGGTGATGGCGTGCGAAGTGGCGGCGGTCGACGCGGCGGCGGCGGCGCTGGCGGCGCGGCTCGACGCGACGGGGCTTGATGCCGAGGCCTGCGATTTCGAGATTGCGGCGGCGAAGCTGCGCGCGAACCGCGCGGTGGGAGTGGTCACGGCCATCGCGCATCAAGTGCATGGCGCGATCGGCTTCACGCGCGAATATGATCTGCACCGCGTGACGATCCCCCTGATGCGCCGGCGTTCGCAGCACGGCAACGATGCCCTCTGGGCAGCGCGGCTGGGGCGGCAAGTGGCGGCGCTCGGCGGGCGCGGCCTGTGGGAAGCGCTGACGGCGCGGGCGTAAAGAGATTGACCGTGTACTCCCGCGAAGGCGGGAGTCCATCTCCGGTCGGTTCCATCTTGCACCGACAGGAGATGGGTCCCCGCTTTCGCGGGGACACACGGGTGTTTCATTCAAAGTCGATCACGCTCCAAGCGCGAATGGATTTATTCTCTACCGCACCGCGCCGCCGTCGCGCAGCGCCGCGATTTTCGCGGCGTCATAGCCCAGCCCCGCCAGCACGGCGTCGCTGTCGGCGCCGACCACCGGGGCCGCGCGCGGCGTGTCGTTGACCGTCGCCGAATAGCGCGGCGCCGGGGCGGGCTGGATCGCGCCGCCGACTTCGATGAAGGTGCCGCGCTCGACATTATGCGGATGCTTCGGCGCTTCGCCGAGCGACAGCACCGGCGCGAAGCAGACGTCGGTCATCTCCATCAGTTCGCACCACTCGTCGCGCGTCTTGGTCGCGAACAGCGTCGTCAGTTTCTCCTTCAGCGGAACCCAGTGCGCGGGGTCCATCTGGGGATCGAAGGCGGGGTCCTTGTCCAGCCCGGTCTTTTCGCGCAACAGCGCATAGAATTGCGGTTCGATCGACCCGATCGAGATGAACTTGCCGTCGGCGCAGGCATAGGTGTCATAGAAGTGCGCGCCGGTATCGAGCATGTTGACGCCCGGCTCGTCGCGCAGCCGTCCCGCCGCGAGGAAGCCCCAGGTCATGCCCGCCAGCAGCGCCGAACCGTCGGTCATCGCGCAGTCGATCACTTGTCCCTCGCCGGTCCTGGCCGCGTGGACGAGCGCGCAGGCCATGCCGAAGGCGAGCATCATGCCGCCGCCGCCGAAATCGCCGACATAGTTGACGGGCGGCACGGGCTTCTCGCCCGCGCGGCCGACGGTGTGCAGCACGCCCGACAGCGCGATATAGTTGATGTCGTGGCCCGCTGCCTGCGCATAGGGACCATATTGGCCCCAGCCTGTCATGCGGCCATAGACCAGCCGCGGATTATCGGCGAGCAGCACCTCGGGACCAAGCCCCAGCCGCTCCATCACGCCGGGGCGATAGCCTTCGATGATGCCGTCCGCGCTCTTGCACAGGTCGCGTGCCGTCTGCACGGCGTCGGGATTCTTCATGTCGAGGACGATCGACGTGCGGCCGCGCGACAGCGGATCGCGCGGGTCCAGCGCGCCGCC
>PHEM01000258.1 GCA_002842935.1 Alphaproteobacteria bacterium HGW-Alphaproteobacteria-13
GGCGGCCGACGCCGACCAGCGACAAGGTACGCCTGACCGATCGCTTCTTCCTCGGCGAACCGCAGATGCGCGGTTTCGACATTCGCGGCGTCGGCCCGCGCGTGATCCGCTATGGCAATGTCGATTTGACCGACCCCGCGAACCCGATCATCGACACCTCGTCGAACCAGTTCATCGACGACGCGCTCGGCGGCCGGGCCTATTATCAGGGGCGGCTCGAAGTCGATATCCCGCTCGGTACGGGCGCCAAGGAAATGGGATTGCGTCCGTCGGTGTTCCTCGACGTCGGATCGGTGTGGAGCGTGAAGCGCCCGACGCTGACGACGCTGGAGGATTTCCGCGATACGGACGGCCTGATCAAATATAAGTGCCGGAACGCGGCAACGGGGGATGCTCCGTTCGCGACCATACCGGTGGATGACGACGGCAATCCGATCGGCAATCAATATACCTATTGCGCGGCGGGCACGGCGCTCGCGCCGTTCGAGGAGCGCTTCTTCGGCGACACCTGGATGCCGCGTGTCGCGATCGGCGCCGGGGTCAACTGGAACTCGCCCTTCGGTCCGTTCCGCATCGACTTCGCCTATGCTCTGCGCAAGGAGCAGGGCGACGACACCAAACGCTTCTCTTTCAACGTAGGAACCCAATTCTGATGAAGAAAATATTTGCCGCTTCGGCGCTGGCGATCGCCACTCTGTCGGTCTCGCCCATCTTCGCCGCCCCCGCCGCCGCGCAGGCCAAGGCCGTTGCCGTCGCCGACGTGCGCGTCGCCGCCGCACGGTCGAACGCCTTCAGCGTCGCTTCGCAGCAGATCGAGACGACGCACAAGGCGACGATCGACCAGCAGCAGAGCCGTGGCCAGACCTTGCAGGCCGAAATCAACGTGCTGATCGCGAAATATAATGAAGAGGCGCGCAAGTCGCCGCAGAATCAGACCGCGTTGCAGGCCGCCGCCACGGCGGTGCAGGACAAGCGCCAGGCCGCGCAGACCGAACTGGGCCAGATCGGCGCCCCGGTCGACCTCGCCATCGCCTATGTCGAGGACCAGATCAGCATCCGCATGAACGAGGCGATCAAGGCCGCGATGACGGCGAAGAAGGTCGACCTGCTGCTTCAGCCCGACGCCGTGCTCGCGCGTGAGAATAACGTCGATATCACCGACGCGGTGGTCGCCGAACTCAATCGCCTGCTGCCCAATGTGTCGATCACGCCGCCGGCCGGATATCAGCCGGGCCAGCTGGTCCAGCAGCGCAACCAGCAGCTGATGGACCAGGCGCGCGGAAACCAGCAGCCCGCGGCGGCCCCCGCCGCGCCGACGCGCTAAGCCCCATGGCGGACGCGGCGCAGGGGGGCGAGGCGCTGGGACCGGTGGACATCCGCCGCATCCTGGCGCTGTTGCCGCACCGTTACCCGATGCTGCTCGTCGACCGGGTGGAATCGATGGTCCGCGACCAGTCGATCCACGCGGTCAAGGCCGTGACGATGAACGAGCCTTTCTTTCAGGGCCATTTCCCCGGCCGTCCGATCATGCCCGGCGTCCTCATCGTCGAGGCGCTGGCGCAGGCGGGCGGCGTGCTGGCGATCGAATCGCTGGGCCTCGCGGGGACGGGCAAGCTCGTCTATTTCATGGGCATCGACGGCGTGAAGTTCAGGAAGCCCGTGGAGCCGGGCTGCCTGCTCGACCTGCACGTCTCGATCCTTCAGGCGAAGCGCAACATCTGCAAGTTCGAAGGACGGGCGATGCTGGGTGACCAACTGGCGACCGAATGCCAGTTCACCGCGATGATCGCCGATCCGCCGGGGGATTGAAACGCCGCTCCTCCCGTCACCCCGGACTTGATCCGGGGTCCCGCTCGGCGACGTCTGCAAGCGGGACCCCGGATCAAGTCCGGGGTGACGAGGGGGTGTTGCATTTTCCTCCCGGCCCCCCTAAAGGCCCCCACTTCGCCGCTGGTCGGAAACCAGCGGCACAGGAGCAGATAAGATGAAAAAAGACATTCACCCCGATTACCACATGATCACGGTCAAGATGACCGACGGCACCGAATATCAGACGCGCTCGACCTGGGGCAGCGAAGGTGACGTGATGACGCTGGAAATCGATCCGACCGCGCACCCGGCCTGGACCGGCGGCCAGGGCCGCATGCTCGACGCGGGCGGCCAGGTCGCGAAATTCAACAAGCGTTTCGGCGGACTTACCCTCAAGCGTTGACGGGTCGCCCCCGCGAAGGCGGGGGCCGCAGTCGGCCTTGCGCCACCTCTCCAGCGGTCCCCGCCTTCGCGGGGACGACGGCTATCCCAAAACCCTCGCAAGCGCATCTTGCCACCCGGCAAGGCGCGTTTCGCGCGTCCGCTCGTCGAGCGCGGGCGTGAAGCGCGTTGCGCGTCCGCGCATCGCCCGCGTCGCGGCGGCAAGGTCGGGATAGAGACCCGCGCCCGTCGCCGCCAGCATCGCCGCGCCCAGCGCAGTGCTTTCGACGAATTCGGGCCGCTCGACGGTCAGGGCCAGCATGTCGGCCAGATCCTGCGCCATCCAGTCGTTCGCGGCCATGCCGCCGTCGATGCGCAACTCGGCCCAGTCGACGCCGTCGGCGGCGAAGGCCGATTTCAGGTCGTGCGCCTGATAGGCCTGCGCCTCCAACGCCGCGCGCGCGACATGCGCCTTGCCGCTCGCGAAGCTGAGACCCGACAGCGCCGCCAGCGCGTCGGGCCGCCAGTGCGGCGCGCCGAGTCCCGACAGGGCGGGGACCAGATAGACACCGCCATTGTCCGGCACGGCGCGCGCCAGCGCCTCGCTTTCGGCCGCATTGGCGAGCAGGCCCAGCCCGTCGCGCAGCCATTTGATCAGGCTGCCCGCGACGAACACCGATCCTTCGAGCGCATAGCTGCGCGCATCGCCTTCCTGCGCCAATATCGTCGCGAGCAGGCGGTTCGCGCTATGCGGGCGCTGCGTACCGCTCGCCGACAGGATGAAGGCGCCAGTGCCGAAAGTCGCCTTGGTCTGGCCGGGCGCGAGGCAGGCCTGCCCGATCGTCGCCGCCTGCTGGTCGCCCGCCATGCCGCAGATCGGGATGGAGCCGCCCAGCAGGTCGGGATCGGTCCTGCCCACTTCGCTTGTGCAGCCCGTGATTTCCGGGAGCAGGCGCATCGGCACGCCCAGCAATTCGCACAGGTCTGCGTCCCAGCCGCCCGTGCCGTTTATGTTCATCAGCATCGTGCGCGAGGCGTTGGTCGCGTCGCTGACATGGACGCCGCCGGTCAGGCGAAAAACGAGCCAGGATTCGATTGTCCCGACCGCAAGCCGGTCGCCCGCCTCCTTCAGTTGCGGCCAGTTGCGCAACGCCCAGCCGATCTTGCTGCCCGAAAAATAGGGGTCGAGCAGCAGGCCGCTTCTGTCCTGCACCAGCGGCTCGTGCCCCGCTTCCTTCAGCGCGGCGCAGTCGGCGGCGGTGCGGCGGTCCTGCCAGACGATCGCGGGGGCGAGCGGTTCGCCGGTCTTGCGGTCCCAGAAGAGGCTGGTCGCCCTCTGCGTTGCGATGCCCATGGCGGATATCTGCTCGGGCTTGATGCCGGCTTGCTCGATGGCCTTGCGGCATACCTCGACGCTCAAGTCGAAGATGACCTGAGGGTCCTGCTCGGTCCAGCCCGGCTTGGGGTAGACCTGCGGCAGTTCGGCGTAGGATTCCGAGATGATGTTGCTCTCGTGATCGAATATGATGCCCCGGGTCCCGGTCGTGCCCACGTCGTTGACCAGGATGTACTTCTCTCCCATCTGCCCTCCTAAGGTTCGTTAACGGCCAATATGAAGGGCTTGAACCCCTCCGCCAGGAGGCTAAAGGAGCGAAAAGCCCGTTCTAGTCGTCGCTATGCCCGGAGCTGTTCTCCAGCTCCCGGGAGGATACGACGTCAACTCCCGTGTCGAGGATGTTCTCGGCTATGACCTGCCCGAAGGCTACCGGCGCATCCACCGTGACGCCGGCGAGGGCACGCACCGCGTCCCGCACCAGCCGCTTCGGGATCGCGCCGACGCTATGAACCGGCAGCAGAGCCACTATGCCTCCGCGAGCGTTCACCGTCGTGGTGAGAACCCGGCGCGGGTCCTTGAACTCCTCGGCCGCGTACTTCTCGCCGAGCTTGCAGTCGGAGCCCTTGACCTCGACGATCTCGCCCGCTTCCTCGCGTAACTCGAGGGAGCAGGAGAGCGGGCAGTTGATGCAGACGAAGTCGTGCTTATTCATCCGGCATCACTTCCACCACGATCTCTGAAACCTTTCGTTCAGTGGGCTTGGCAGAGGCCTTCACCATCTCCGGCGGGAGCACTATCTTCGACTTCTTCGACGAAAGCGCCTCGCCGTCTGCCAGGACCCGGGCGCGCACGGCGCGTTCCGGATGCTCCACTCGGAAATAGAAGTCTACCTCCCGATCGAAGCGCCGGACCAGCTGTGGCACAACATACTTGACGTTGCGGCCGGGCGTGACCCGGACGGGAACTCCATCGCTGGGCCCGTGTTCGACGAATTCGGCTGCGCCCTCACCGGCGACCTCGGCCGAACGCGTCACGTAGTCGACGAGATCGTAAACGTTTACTACGTTGCCGCAGGCGAATATACCCGGCACCGACGTTTGCATCCTCTCGTCCACAACCGGCCCCGCGGTCACCGGATCGAGCTCGATGCCCGCCTTGCGGGACAGCTCGTTCTCGGGGATCAGGCCCACCGAGAGCATCAGTGTGTCACAGGGAATGCGCCGCTCGCTGTCCTGCAGCGGCTTGAAGGCATCGTCGATCGGAGCCACGCTGACGGCCTCAACGCGCTTCCGCCCGTGGATGAAGGTCACCGTGTGGGACAGGTGTAGCGGGATGTCGTAGTCGTGGAGGCACTGGACCACGTTGCGCGTGAGCCCGCCGGGATGGTCCATCAGTTCGTAGACGCCCTCC
>PHEM01000259.1 GCA_002842935.1 Alphaproteobacteria bacterium HGW-Alphaproteobacteria-13
CCGGCGCCGAGTTGCGGCGCGCCCGCGACCAGCCCGGACGCGATGCCGGGACCGAAAATCGCGAGGCCGAACAGGGCGAGGCTCGCGAGCATGAGCGATACCGCCTGCTCGATTGAAACCTCATCACCGGCAATCGCGCTGGTGAAGTCCGCGAAATAATTGGAGCCGATGCCGACGATGACGGCGAGGACCATGACCTTGATGCCGGACGACACGACATTGCCCAGCACCCGTTCGGCGAGGAACGATGTGCGGTTCCACAAGGCGAACGGGACCAGCACGAAGCCCGCGAGGCTCGTCAGCTTGAACTCCAATATCGTGATGAAAAGCTGGATCGCGAGGATGAAGAAGGCCGCGATGACGATGATCCACGCAATCACCAGCACGGCGATTTCGACGAAATTGTTGAAGAAGTCGATGGGGCCGACAAGCTCCTTGGCCTGTTCCAGCAAGGGCCAGGCCGCCTCGAAGCCGGTTCCCGCGAGCCGCCCCGGCAAAAGCAAATCCTGCGCGGTGATCGCGCTTCCGCCCGCCGTCAGGCCAAGACCGGCGAAACTGCGAAAGATAATGTCGGTGAGCGTCGGGAAGCTGTTGATGATGAGCGCGAACACGCCCACGTAGAGAATCTTCTTGAGGAACTTGCCGATAACATCGTCCTCGCCGCCGAGCGCCCAGAACAGGCCCGCGAGCGTGATGTCGATGCCGATCAGGATGGTGGTCAGGAATCCAACGTCACCGCCGAGCAGCCCGAATCCGCTGTCGATATAGGCGATGAACGCCTGCATGAATTGGTCGATGACATTGAGGTCGTCCATCTTGGCCGGACTCCTGCATGATGATGGAAGGGTGTCGCGGGGACCGCTGGCCGGGAGGAGGAGGAAGCCAAACGGCCCCCGCGACGGAACGGCGCTCGCCGGGGAGCTAGGGCGCAGCGCCGCCCCTAGCTCACTGGCGCGGGGTGTAAGCCTTGCCGTCGCCGAGGAATCGCGTCGTCCGCTCCCGCGCCTCGCGCGCGCTCTGCCCGCGCGCCGAGGCTTCGAGCGATTGGCTGCGGAACTGCGCGGCCATCAGATTTTGAAGCTGGAACTGCTGCTTGGTCGCGAGCGCAAGAAGCTGGTTCGTTGCCTGCTGCGCCTGCAAGCTGCCTTCCGCGCCCTGACTCTTGGCGACGATCGCGGCGAGCGCCTGCGCGTCGTCGCGCACATTCTCGACGATGCCGCTCTGCACCTGCATGGTCTGCCGGAAGGCCGCCATTTCGTTGTCGAGGCGCTGTTTCGCGACCGCAATACGCTGGTCGCGCTTCATCACCTGATTATAGCTGTCGGGGAACTGCTGCCGAAACCGTTCATCGAGTTGATCGAGGCGAAAGTCGATGCCCTGCGCCTGTCCCATCAGCTTGTCGATTTCCCCGAGCTTCTGGCGAAGCTGGTCGATCTGCGGGAAGTCGATGCGGGAAAGATTCTTCCCCTGATTGACCAGCATTTGCGCTTCGTTCTGAAGGCTCTGGATCTGATTGTTGATCTGTTGCAGCGTCCGCGCGGCGGTGAGCAGGTTTTGCGTGTAGTTGGTCGGGTCGAACACGCTGATCTGTGCGGAGGCTGGCGGGGTGGCGAGCGTTCCGGCACCGATCGCGGCGATGACGCCGGTTCCCAGCAAGACGGCGACGACATATTTCTTCATGGCAATTCTCCTTCGGGGGATCAGGCGGCGGGAAAGGCTGCAAGCAGGTCGGCCGCCCATTCGAGACCGGCTTGGTTGAGGAAGCGCGATGCGAAATCGTCGGCGCCATGTTCCGCGAGAATCGCGTCGATGGCCTGTTGCGTGTCGGAATCCGATGCGCCGCACAGCGCGAGCGCGATCGGGCCTAGCCCCAGCTCGAACAGCCGGTTGCCGCGCGCGGATTGCAGATAATATTGCCGCTTCGGGACGGCCCGGCTGATGAGTTCGATCTGTCGCCCGTTCAAACCAAAGCGAAGATAGGCATCCCGGCTTTGCAGCTCGATCGCTCGGTCGTTGGGAAGCAGGATACGCTGCGGGCAGCTTTCAATGAGAACGGGCGCGATCGGGCTGGCGGCGACCTCGGAAAGATTATGGGTGGCAAAGACAACCGAGACGTTGAATTTCCGTAAGGTTTTCAGCCATTGCCGGATACGCGGGCCGAACATCGGATGGTCGATATATTTCCAGGACTCATCGAGGACGAGCAGCGTCGGCCGTCCGGTGAAGCGCGCTTCGAGCCGATGGAACAGGTATGACAAGACGGGCGCGACGACGCCTTCGGACCCCATCAAGGCTTCCATCTCGAAGCATTGAACGTCGGCCATGTGAAGATCGTCCTCGGCCGCGTCGAGCAGGCGGCCGAACGGCCCTTCGAGCGTATAGGGGGCGAGTGCCGATCGCAGCGGGGCGGATTGCAGCAGCAGCGACAGGCCGGTCAGCGTTCGTTCCTCGACCGGGACGGTTGCGAGATTGGTCAGCGCCGACCATACCGCCTCCTTGATCTCGGGCGTGATCGGCACATTCTCCCCGGCGAGCAACGCGCCGATCCACTCGGCGGCCCACGCCCGCTCGTCGGGCTGGTCGATTTGCCGCAAGGGCTGGAACGCGATCGTCTCGCCGGCGTCGCCGCCAAGCCCGAGGCCATGATGCGCGCCGCACATCGCCAGCGTTGCCGCCCGCGCCGATCGCCCCATGTCGAAGATATAGACTTGGGACTCCGCGTAGCGCCGGAACTGCAAGGCGAGCAGGGTCAGCAGGACAGACTTACCCGCGCCGGTCGGCCCGACGATCATCATATGCCCCACGTCGCCAATGTGGGTGCTGAGCCGGAACGGGGTCGAGCCGCTGGTTTCCGCATAGAGCAGCGGCGGGCCGTCCAGATGCGCGTTGCGCGCCGGCCCCGCCCATACCGATGACAGCGGCATAAGATGCGCCAGATTCAGTGTGTGAACGATTGGCTGGCGCACGTTCGCATAGACGTGACCGGGCAGGCTCGACAGCCACGCCTCCACCGCGTTGATGCTCTCGCGGATGCAGGTGAAGCCGAGGCCGTTCACGATCCGCTCGACCGCGCGCACCTTCTCTTCGACACGGCCCCGGTCGGTGTCGGCAACGGTGATCGTTGTGGTCAGATAGCCGAAGGCGACATGATCGCCGCCGAGCGCCTGCAAGGCCAGGTCGGCATCGACCACCTTGTTGTCGGCGTCGCTATCGAGAAGCTGGGCGGGCTGGTTGTAGATCACCTCGCGCAGCATCGCCGTCACCGACTTGCGCTTGTTGAACCATTGCCGCCTGAGCTTGGTCAGCGCCTTCGTCGCATCGGTCTTGTCGAGCGCGATGAAGCGCGTCACCCAGCGATAGCCGAAATCCTCATGGTTCAGCGCGTCGAGGATTCCGGGGCGGCTGACATTCGGGAATCCGAATATGGTCAGTGTGCGGATATGATGGTCGCCCAGCATAGGTTCGAGGCCGCCGGTGAGCGGCGTATCGGCAAGCAGCCCGTCGAGATACATCGGTGTTTCGGGAACGCCGACGGCATGGCGGCGCGTCGATATGGTGCCGTGCAGAAAGGTCAGCGTCTCGCCATCGTCGAGCGCGCGCACCTCCGGCATGAAACCCGAAAACAGGTCCAGCGCGCGATCGGTTTCCGCGATGAAGGTTGCAAGTGCCTGCCGCCAGTCGCGGCCCTTCACGTCGTCGCTGCGCTCGACCAGTGCGCGGCCCGCCGTGTCGGCCTGATCGGGCGGCGGCATGAAGGTGAGAGTCACATAGTAACGGCTCTCATAGTGTGCGCCCGCGCTCTCGAACGCCGCGCGCCGTTCCTGATCGACCAGCCATGACGCGGCATCGGGAAAATCGCTGTCGGGATAACCCAGCGCCTCACGGCGTTCGGCCTCCATGTGGAGCGCCCAGCCCGATCCGAAGCGTTTGAGGACATTGTTCGCCCGCGCGCAGGCCGCGACCAATTCCGCCTCCGTCGCCGATTCCAAGTCCGGTCCGCGAAAGCGCAAGGTGCGCTGAAAACTGCCGTCCTTGTTCAAGACCACGCCCGGCGCGACCAGCGCGGCCCAGGGCAGATGGTCGGCAAGCCGGTCGGCGCGGCTACGATATTCGCGCAGGTTCAGCATGTCAGATACCCCCGCTGGCGAAGGTGACGAGCGAGGACGGGCGCGAAATCGGGGTCGCGTTTCGCGGCAAAGACCGCGAGCGTGTGACCCGCCGCCCACATCACCAGCCCAGCAATCCATTGTTGGAGGCCCAGCCCCAGCGCGGCGGCGATGGTGCCGTTGACGATCGCGATGGCCCGCGGCGCGCCGCCGAGCAGGATCGGTTCGGCGAGCGCGCGGTGCATCGGCGCCTCGTAGCCCTCGATATGGCTGCCGGTGCCGATCATGCGATCAGCGCCCCGCCGCCGAATGAAAAGAAGGACAGGAAGAAGCTCGACGCAGCGAAGGCGATCGACAGGCCGAATATGATCTGGATGAGGCGGCGGAATCCGCCCGCCGTCTCACCGAACGCCAGCGTCAGGCCGGTGACGATAATGATGATGACGGCAATGATTTTCGCGACCGGGCCTTGGACCGATTCCAAGACCTGCTGCAACGGTTCCTCCCACGGCATTCCCGAGCCGGCGGCCTGCGCGGTCGCGGCAAGGGCAATGCCGAGCATCGCCGCCGTGGCGGCGGTTACGACCTTGTTGGGTTGGCGGACGCGGGACAGGCGCATGTCATTCTCCTTCAAAAGCTGTGGAATCGGGGGTGAGGTCGCGGACGGCGTAGTTGCCTTGCTCATCGAGACCGGCGACGCGCGCGACGCTATCGACGCGGCGCGCAAGGCCGCGCCCGGATATGAACACGATCATGTCGATCGCTTCGGCAATCAGCC
>PHEM01000260.1 GCA_002842935.1 Alphaproteobacteria bacterium HGW-Alphaproteobacteria-13
CCCGCCAGCGCGACGAGCGGCAGCAGCAACAGCCGCCATTGCTGCCGCCGCCGCGCGACATGCATCAAAAAGCCGCTGTAGGTCCCCGCGCGCGTGATCGTGCGGTCCATGTCGTACATGGCGACGCGGTGCATGGGGTCGGGCGCGGGCACGGCGGGATCGGTCATTCCTCCCTCTTATCGCTACGGCAAGGCGCGGCCAAGCCCGGTGCGCGGCCACGGATTCGCTTGCCGTCATTCCATAAATAATACAGTGTCGTCGCACGATGGCGGCCAGGGCGGATTTCGAGACGGACGAAGGAGCCGGTGGAGCCGATGTGCGCTTTTCGGGCCGCCTGACGCTCGCGCGGCTCGGCGACCTGCCGGCCCGGCTCGACGCGCTGGGACCGATCGCGACGCTCGATCTGTCGGCGGTCGAGCGAATCGACACGGTCGGCGCCTGGATCGTCACGCGCGCCGTCCAGACGCACGGCGCCACCGTGACGGGCGCCAGCGAGGATGCCCAGCGCCTGCTCGCCGCGCTGGCCCGCGACAAGAGCGAATATCAGGTCCAGCGCCGCCCCGTGCCGATGTGGATGCGGATGCTCGACCAGCTCGGCTCCGCCAGCGTCGCGATCTGGAACGAACTGATCGGCATCGTCGATTTCTTCGGCGCGATGATCGTCGCGCTGTTCGTCCAGATCCGCGCGCGGCGGCGCATCCGCTGGAACGCGATCGTCACGCGTTTCCAGACCGTCGGCGTCGATGCCCTTCCCATCATCGGCCTGATGAGCTTCCTGATCGGCATCGTCATCGCGCAGCAGGGCGCGGTGCAGCTGCGCCAGTTCGGGCTGGAGGTGTTCACGATCAACCTCGTCGGCCGCGCCTCGATCCGCGAACTGGGCCTGTTGATGACCGCGATCATGGTCGCGGGCCGGTCCGGCTCCGCCTTCGCCGCGCAGATCGGCACGATGAAGCTGACCGAGGAAGTCGACGCGATGCGCACGATCGGCGTGTCGCCGATGGAGGCGATCGTGCTGCCGCGCGTCGCGGCCTCGACCATCACCATGCCGCTCTTGGGCTTTTACGCCAGCATCTGCGCGATCGTCGGCGGCGGCGCCTTTTGCTGGGTCGGGCTGGACATCCCGCCGCTGACCTATATCCAGCGGCTGCGCGAGATCATCCCGATGACCGATTTCTGGATCATGCTGATCAAGGCGCCGGTGTTCGGCATCCTGATCGGCGTCACGGGCTGTTACGAAGGGATGCAGGTGCGCCAGAACGCCGAGGAAGTCGGGCGGCGCACGACATCGGCGGTGGTCGCGGCGATCTTTCTCGTCATCGTTCTCGACGCCTTTTTCGCGGTCTTCTTTTCCTCGATCGGGTGGAATTGATGAGCGAGGAGGAAATCCGCGACGAAATCGCCGCCGCCGACGCCGTGCGCCCCGAACAGCATGATTATGCGATCCGTATCCGGGGCCTCGTCAACCGCTTCGGCGACGTGGTGATCCACGACCATCTCGACCTCGACGTGCGGTCGGGCGAGATATTGGGCGTGGTCGGTGGGTCGGGCACCGGCAAATCGGTGCTGATGCGATCGATCGTCGGCCTCCAGACCCCGGCGGAGGGGGAGATCGAGGTGTTCGGCACCACGCTCGCCACCATCGCCGACGAAGAGGATTCGCGCGACCTGCGCCGCCGCTGGGGCGTGATGTTCCAGGGCGGCGCGCTGTTCTCCACGCTCAGCGTCGCGGAGAATATCCAGGTGCCGCTGCGCGAATATTATCCGCGCATCGACCAGAAGCTGCTCGACGAGATCGCGGCCTATAAGGTCGAGATGGTGGGCCTGCCCCCCGACGCGGGACCGAAATTTCCCGCCGAGCTGTCGGGCGGCATGGTCAAGCGCGCCGGGCTGGCCCGCGCGCTGGCGCTCGACCCCGCGCTGCTGTTCCTCGACGAGCCGACAGCGGGGCTGGACCCGATCGGCGCCGCCAAGTTCGACGAACTGATCCGCGAGCTGGCCGACACGATGGGCCTGACCGTCTTCCTGATCACGCACGACCTCGACACGCTCTATGCGACCTGCGACCGGGTCGCGGTGCTGGCGGAAAAGAAGGTGATCGCGGTCGGCACCATCCCCGAACTGCTTGCCACCGAGCATCCGTGGATACAGGATTATTTCAACGGCCCGCGCGGACGCGCCGCGGCGGATTGCAACCAAACGCATCGGGCGGGATAGGACAGACTGATGGAAACACGCTCGAACAACATATTGGTCGGGGCCTTCGTGCTGCTGTTCACGGTCGCGATCGCCATCTTCGTCGTCTGGATGGCAAACAGCAGCGGCGGGGCGAAGCGCGAATATGACATTTTCTTCAAGCAATCGGTCGACGGACTGAACAAGGGCGCGCAGGTGCAATTCTCCGGCGTCCCCGCAGGCCAGGTGCGCGAGATCGCGCTGTGGCCCGACGACCCGCAATTCGTGCGCGTGCGGATCGAGGTCAGCGAGGATGTCCCCATCCTGCAAGGGACGACGGCGGCGCTGGAGGGCGTGGGCTTCACGGGCGTCAGCCAGGTCGCGCTCGACGGCGCGGTCAAGGGCGCGCCGCCGATCACCGACAAGGGACCGGCGGGCAAACCCGTCATTCCGACGCGCATCGGCGGGCTGGGCGAACTGCTCAACACCGCGCCGCAACTGCTCCAGCGCCTCTCGACGCTCAGCGAGCGGCTGGCCGAGCTGGCCGACGACGAGAATCAGCAAAGCTTCGCCGCGATCCTGAAGAATGTCCAGACGATGACGGCGACGCTGGCCCGCAACGGTCCGGCGCTGGAACAGGCGCTGGCCGACACGCGCCTCGCGATCCAGCAGACTGGCGTCGCCGCCGAGCAGATCGGCAATCTCGCCGCTTCCGCGCAAGGCACGATCGACCGCAACGTCGATCCCGCCATGGCCAATCTGCGCGACACGCTGAAGTCCGCGAGCGAATCGATGAAGACGCTGGAATCGGCGATCGCCGACGCGCGCCCCGGCCTGCGCACGTTCAGCGAGACCACGGTTCCAGAGGCCAATGCGCTGATCCGCGACTTGCGCCGCACCTCCACCTCGCTGTCCAGCCTGACCGACAAGCTGGATCAGCAAGGCGCGGGCGCGGTGATCGGGGGCAGCAAGCTGCCGGACTATAAACCATGAGGAAATATGCGATGCACACCCATCCCCTTTGGCGCTCCCTTCGCGCGCCGCTGACGATGGCACTGGGCGCCGTGGTCCTGTCCGCCTGCGTCAGCTTCGGGGGCAAGCCGCCGCCGTTCCTGCTGACGCTCGACGCCGACGCCTCCCCCGCCGCCGGAACCCCGCGCACCTCGACCGAAGCGGCGACGCTGACCATATTGATCCCGACCGCGCCGCAGAAACTGCGCACGACGCGCATCCCCGTGCAGCAGGACGGCGCCAGCGTCGCCTATGTCAAGGACGCGCAATGGGTCGAGGCGCCGCAGCGCCTGTTCCAGCGCCTGCTGTCGGAAACGCTGGCCGCGCGCACGCCGCGCGTCATCCTCGACGAAGGGCAATATCTGACCGCGCCGGGCGAGCAGCTTGCCGGGCAATTGATCGACTTCGGCGTCGATGCGCGGTCGAACGAGGCCGTCGTCGTCTATCAGGCGATGCTGGTGTCGGCCGGCGGCAAAAGCGTCACGCAGCGCCGCTTCGAAGCGCGCGAACGGATCGGCGGCAAGGTCGAGGCCAGGCCCGCGGGCGAAGCGCTGACGCGCGCGGCGAACAGGGTCGCGGGGGATGTGGCGGAGTGGCTGGGGGGCTAGGGTCCGTCGCCTCCCCGCACAATATTGCACATTCCTGCATATTCCTGTCCGGCTTGTGACGAGAAATACCGGTTTTGGACGGTGGCGTTCCACGAGACCCCTGTTAGGGTAAGCTATTGTGGTTTCATGCGAAAAAGAAACCGGGCGACAGCGAAATCAGCATCGCGAGGCGCGCCGTGCTGATACGCCTGCTCCCCAACCCGTGAACCCGATGCCGGATGTGCTGCGGCGGAAAGGAGGCAGAGTGAAATACGCGGTTATTGTGGCGGTGACAGGCCTGATGCTGGTTTCGGCATTCCTCTACCTGACGCCCGACTTGCGAGGATGGACGCCGACGGATTTTCGCGATCCCGCGACATCGGTCGAGCCGACAAAAGCAGGTTCGACGGCTTTCGCCATCGGCGATTGTTTTCCCGGCACGATCGCCCCCTGGAACATTCCCGCCGCCGTGGACGGCCAGCAGTTCGAATCGCAGCCGGTGTTGACCTGCCGCAGCCGCAGCAGCCTGTTGCGGACCGTCGGCATCTATCTTCTCGCGGCGACCGTCCTGCTTCTGATCTATCGCCGCCGTTCGGCATCGAAAGAGCCATGGTGATGCGCCGCCTGCCGCTATGGATGATGTGCGTCAGTCTGTCGGCCTGCGCATCGGATTCGCGGTCCGACCTCGCCCGCGAAGTGCGTGAACTAGCGGACGCGGGCATGGCTTCCGCCGAAGCGCAAGGCGCTCTCCGGCACGCCGGGTTTCGATGCCGCCAACAGCCGCGCGATGAAGGCGGTATGGAGACGATCCTGTGCAATCGCGAGCGGTCCCATCGCCTATTCGCTACCTGCGTGCAGAATGTCTACCTGACTGTCTCGGACGACCGGGTCGAGCGGCTGGACGTTCCCGATCCATCGTGCGCGGGGATGTAATGTCCATTTCGAACGCCAAGGGAGTTTTGTCAGTGATTATTCGTCGGTTTGCCCAAAAGGCGCGGAGCGGCGCGCCCTATGCCCTCGCCGCGGCCGCATGCGTTGCCGCGCTTCAACCCGGCGAAGCGCAGGCGCAGACCTGTCCCTATGGCATGAAACCGGTGCAGCAACTCGT